>JBAUWD010000099.1:0-2710 GCA_049583575.1 Nocardioides sp. | reverse complement strand
GCCGGCGTACGACCATGCGGCGTACAGCGCGTTCGACCGGCGCCTCGTCGGCGAGACCTACTTCGACAACCACGGCGCGGCGGTGTGGTCGCGGTCGTTCGCCAGCGCGCCCGCCTCGTTCAACGCGCTGGGTGCCCACGCGGCGCTGGAGTGCGCCGCCCTCACCGGTGACGACATGTGGCGCTCACGCGGTGAGGAGCTGGCGGGCCTCGCCGACGAGCTGCTGTGGGACGAGGCCGAAGGGCTCTGGGTCGACCGGCCGCTCATCGGGGGTGGTGCCGGGTGCCGGGTGCCGACCCTGGACGGCGCTCTCGGGGCGCTGGTCACCGGTGACCCGGCGAAGGCCGGACGGGCGATCGGCCAGCTGACCGACCCGGAGCGGTTCGGCGCGCCGTACGGGCTGTCGTACCTCCCTCGTGGGCACCCCTCCTACGACCCGGGCTCGTACTGGCGGGGCGCGGCCTGGCCGCAGCTGAACTACCTGCTGGCACGCGCCGCACAGCGCTGGCGGGACGACGAGACGTACGCCGTGATCCGCGAGATGTCCTACGCGAGCGTGCTCTCGTCCGGCTTCGCCGAGTACTGGAACCCGGAGGACGGGGCGGGTCTCGGCGCCGTGCCGCAGGGCTGGGCGGCGGTCACGGCCGCTCTGTGAGCCCGACGGCCGGCGGGTCGGCTACTGCATCAGCCCGCGGTGGACGACATCGAGGACGACCTCGAGCAGGGGGTCGCGCATCTCCTGGGGCATCTCGCGGAGGGGACCGTCGACGCACAGCACGGCGAAGCCGTGCACCATCGCCCAGCACGCGACATCGGCGCCGAGCCGGCGCTCGGGGGTCACGGCGCCGCAGTCGACGAGCTCGTCGAGCACCGAGTTGAGGACGGCGTAGGGACCGGTCAGGGTCGTCGGATCGGCATGGACGGCGGGCCCCTCGGGGGCGGTGAAGGCCACCGCGAAGAGCCCCGGCTCGCGCAGGGCGAAGGCGACGTACGCCCGTCCGGTCTCGCGCAGCCGCTCCACCGCCCGCTCGGTCGGGTCGGCGAGGGTGACCGCGGCGATGCGGGCGGTCATCGCCTGCTCCAGGTCGCCCATCGCGCATCCCGAGACCTCGGCCAGGAGTGCGGCGCGGTCCTGGAAGTGGCGGTACGCCGCGTTGTGCGAGACCCCCGCCCGCCGCGCGACCTCGCGCAGCACCACCCCGTCGGGCCCGGTGGTGCGCGCGAGCTCGACGGCGGTGTCGACCAGGACGGGCCGCAGGTTGCCGTGGTGGTACGGCTGCGCGCGGGAGCTCACGGCTCGATCCTAGTTGATGTTGACAGTGGTTACATAGCCGGGCTACCGTGATGTTGTCAGCGTCCACATTGGCCGCGACCACATTCTTCAGGAGGCGTCATGAGGCACCACAAGGGAGCGATCCTGGCCACGGTCTGTGCGGCCGTGCTCGCGATCAACCTCGACACCACGATCGTCAACGTCGCGTTGCCGTCGATCTCGCGCGAGCTCTCGGCGGGCACCCGCCAGCTCCAGTGGGTCGTCGACGGCTACAACCTCGCCTTCGCCGGCCTCGTGCTCGCGGCGGGGAGCCTGTCCGACCGCTTCGGCCGGAGACCGGCCCTGATCGTCGGGCTCGTCGGCTTCGCCCTCGCCAGCGCCGGCGGTGCGCTGGTGCACTCGGCCGGCGCCCTGGTCGTCGCGCGGTTCGCGATGGGCACCTTCGCCGCCCTCATCTTCCCGACCACGCTCTCGATCATCAGCAACACGTTCCGCGAGCGCCGCGAGCGCGCCGCCGCCCTGGGCGTCTGGGGAGCCGTCGTGGGTCTGGGCGTCGCGACCGGCCCGATCACCGGCGGCTTCCTCCTCGAGCACTTCTACTGGGGCAGCGTGTTCTGGGCGCTCGTGCCGCTGGCCCTGGCGACCGCGGTCGCCGCCGCGGTGTTCGTGCCCGAGTCGCGCGACCGGTCGGTGCCGGGTCTCGACCGCCCGGGTCTGGCCCTGTCCGTGGCGACGCTGGCCACGCTCACCTACACGATCATCGAGGCGCCGCAGCGCGGCTGGTCGTCGTACGCCACCGTCGGCGGCTTCGTCGGTACGGCGCTCCTGCTCGCCGGCTTCGTGCTCTGGGAGCGTCGCGCTCCACACCCGATGCTCGACCTCACGCTCTTCCGCGACCGCCGGTTCAGTGCGGCCAGCGGCGCCGTGACGATCACCTTCTTCGCGCTGTTCGGCTTCATCTTCCTGGTGACGCAGTACTTCCAGTTCGTCCGCGGCTTCGGCACGCTCTCGACCGGGGCCCGGATCCTGCCGGTGGCGCTGAGCATCGCGGTGGCGTCGGTGGCCGGTGCCGCGCTGGCGCCCCGGATCGGGACCAGGATCGTGGTGACGACCGGGCTCGTGCTGTTCGGGCTGGCGTTCCTCTGGATCTCCACCTCGACGGTCGACACGTCGTACCCGCGCGTGATCGTGCCCCAGATGGTGCTCATGGGTCTGGGCATGGGCCTGATCTCGACGCCCGCGACCGAGTCGATCCTGCTGGTCCTGCCCCCTGCGCGGGCCGGTGTCGGCAGCGCCGTGAACGACGCGACGCGCGAGCTCGGCGGGACGCTCGGCGTCGCCGTGGTCGGCTCGGTGTTCTCGTCCGTGTTCGGCGCGCACCTCGCCTCCGGTGCGTACGCCGCACTGCCGGGCGGTCTGCTCGGCCGGGCGCAGGAC
>JBAUWD010000098.1:0-2557 GCA_049583575.1 Nocardioides sp. | reverse complement strand
GCCCGACGCGGGCCGTCAACCTGGTGGGCCTGCACACCGACGGCGTCACGAGGCACCTCACCACCGTCGACGGCACCGAGACCAGCGCCGGGCGGGTGGCCGCCGTGCTCGCCCTGATCCGCGCCTGGCACACCCGCGGGGGCGCCTTCGGTGCGTCGGGATCCGACGGACCGGTGCCGCTCGGGTAGGATGGAACCCCGTGAAGCAGGCGCCCGTCACCAAGCACGTGTTCGTCACCGGAGGCGTCGCCTCCTCGCTCGGCAAGGGGCTCACCGCCTCGAGTCTCGGGCGGCTCCTCGGCTCCCGCGGCCTCCGGGTCACCATGCAGAAGCTCGACCCCTATCTCAACGTCGACCCCGGCACCATGAACCCGTTCCAGCACGGGGAGGTGTTCGTGACCGACGACGGTGCCGAGACCGACCTCGACATCGGGCACTACGAGCGCTTCCTCGACACCGAGCTCGGCCAGAAGGCCAACGTCACGACGGGTCAGGTCTACTCCAGTGTCATCGCCAAGGAGCGTCGTGGTGACTACCTCGGCGACACGGTGCAGGTGATCCCCCACATCACCAACGAGATCAAGGAGCGGATCCTGGCCATGGGCGGCCACGGCGGCACGCCCGGGGTCGACGTGGTGATCACCGAGATCGGTGGCACCGTCGGCGACATCGAGTCGCTGCCGTTCCTCGAGTCCGCCCGGCAGGTGCGCCAGGACATCGGGCGCGACAACTGCTTCTTCCTGCATGTCTCGCTCGTGCCCTACATCGGGCCGTCCGGCGAGCTGAAGACGAAGCCCACCCAGCACTCCGTCGCCGCGCTGCGGTCGATCGGCATCCAGCCCGACGCGATCGTCTGCCGGGCCGACCGCGAGATCCCCGAGGGCATCAAGAAGAAGATCTCCCAGATGTGCGACGTCGATCTCGACGCCGTGGTCACGGCCGCCGACGCCCCGTCGATCTACGACATCCCGAAGGTGCTGCACCGCGAGGGCCTCGACGCGTACGTCGTCCGCCGGCTCGACCTGCCGTTCCGCGACGTCGACTGGACGACCTGGGACGACCTGCTCCGCAGGGTGCACCACCCGAAGGAGGAGGTCACCGTCGCGCTGGTCGGCAAGTACATCGACCTCCACGACGCCTACCTCTCGGTCGCCGAGGCGCTGCGGGCCGGTGGGTTCGCGCACGAGACGGCGGTCCGGATCCGCTGGGTGCCCTCCGACGAGTGCGCCGACCCGCACGGCGCCCACCGAGAGCTCCACGACGTCGACGCGATCTGCGTGCCCGGCGGGTTCGGCGTCCGCGGGCTCGACGGCAAGCTCGGCGCCCTCACCTACGCCCGCACCCACGGCATCCCGACCCTCGGCCTGTGTCTGGGTCTGCAGTGCATGGTGATCGAGTACGCCCGCAACGTCGCAGGTCTCGAGAAGGCCGCCTCCACCGAGTTCGACCCCGACTGCCCGGAGCCGGTGATCGCGACCATGGAGGAGCAGAAGTCGTACGTCGACGGGGCCGGTGACCTCGGAGGCACGATGCGGCTGGGGCTGTACCCGGCCGAGCTGGGCGCGGGCACGATCGTGCGGCAGGTGTACGGCGAGGGCCGGATCGAGGAGCGCCACCGCCACCGCTACGAGGTCAACAACCACTACCGCGAGCAGCTGGCGGCCGCCGGGCTGGTCTTCTCCGGCACCAACCCCGATCTCGACCTGGTGGAGTTCGTCGAGCTGCCGCGTGACGTGCACCCGTACTACGTGTCCACACAGGCCCACCCCGAGCTGCGCTCGCGGCCGACCCGTCCGCATCCGCTGTTCGCCGGGCTGATCGGCGCCGCGATCGAGCGGAAGAAGGCCGAGCGGTTCCCGATCGACGAGTCGGGGTTGCGCCGCGAGCCCGACGACGACTGACCGGGACCCGATTCGGCGGCTGCGCCCGAGACGCTCCCTACAACTCTCGAGCGCGGGCGGTGCGGGTCAGGGTGTCGGTGCCGATCAGGAGCGCTGCCCGGACCGTGGGGTCGCAGCCCTCGGCACCGGCCATCGCGGTGGCGCGCTCCAGGAACTCGTCGTCGGCGACCTGGGGGAACATGCCGAACATCAGTCCGAAGACGGTGAGCATGCCACCGCCGGCCAGCTCGGGGATCTCGTTGAGGAACCGAGTGGCGTAGGGGCGCAGCAGATCGTCCTGCTGCGGCTGCCAGAAGGCGCGGATCATGGCGCCCAACATCTGACCGCCGGGGATGTTCTTCTTCTCGAAGAGCTCGCTCCAGGCCTCGTCCTTCGCGGCGGTCTCGGGGCGCGCTGTACGGGTGGACAGGGCGCGGACGGCGGCGTCCGGGTCCGGATCGCGCTCGAGCAGGGCCTCGACGGTCTCCTCGTCGTAGCGCCCGAGGGCGGCGCGCCTGGTGGCGACGCGCCAGGCGAGGTCGATGTCGTCGTCGGCCGCCGAGTCGAGCAGCGCGAGGTGCTCGTCGGAGGTGGCCGCGGCGGCCAGGGTCCGGAGGGCCGGAGTGGTCAGGTCGGCGTCGCCGGCCAGGGTCGCCGAGACGTCGGCCAGCCGGTCGA
>JBAUWD010000097.1:0-26921 GCA_049583575.1 Nocardioides sp. | reverse complement strand
GAGCACCGGTGCCGTCAGCGGCCGGGTGGGCGGGTCGACCCGCGGACCGGGTGGGGACGTCGTGGGCACCGGGTCCAGCCGGGTGGGCGCGGCCGTGCCCTCATGAGCGGCGAGGGCCAGCGGGATCGTGAACGGGTCGTCGTCGGCCGGACGGCGCAGCGTGACGGTGGGCGACCGTGGGTGCTCGGCCAGCCAGCCGCGCAGGTCTCCCAGGCTCGGGCGGCGGGTGGGATCGGGCGCGAGCGCGGCGGACACGATCGCGCGCAGGTCGTCGGGGAGGCCGCCCAGGTCGTGCTCGCCGCGGCGTACCCGATCCATGACGGCCATGGACGGCCCGCGCCCGAACGGCGGATGCCCGGTGCCGGCGAAGGCGACGGTGGCCGCCCAGGAGTGGACGTCGGACGCCGTGGTCGCGTCGTCGCCGAACAGGATCTCCGGTGCGAGGTAGCCGGGCGTGCCGAGCAGCCAGCCGGTGTGGGTGAGCTTGGGGTCGTCGGCGACCCGGGCGAGACCGAAGTCGATGAGGATCGGCGTCCTCCCCTCCAGCAGCACGTTGGAGGGCTTGACGTCGCGGTGCAGGACCCCGACCGCGTGCACGCTGGCCACTCCCTCGGCCAGGCAGCGGGCGAACCAGCGGAGGTCGTCACCGAGGATCGGTCCCTCCTCGGGCACGTGGTCGTGGAGGCTCAGCCCGGGCACGTAGCGGGTCGCGACGTACGGCGTGTCGGCCCAGGGGTCGGCGTCCACGATCTCGGCGATCCACCGGCTGCGGATGCGCTCCAGCGAGCTGACCTCGCGCGCGAGCCTCGCCCGCGCCTCGTCGTCACCGATGATGTGGGGTCGCAGCACCTTCATCGCGACGCGCGGCCCGTCGCCCTTACTGGCCAGGTGCACCACACCCATGCCGCCCTCGCCGAGCTTGGCGAGCAGGGTGTAGCCGCCGACGGTCCGCGACGGCGAGGGCTGGACGGACACCCTCACACGGTACCGGCCGGAGCGGGCCCGGAGCCTCAGCTGATGCGGTGCATCCAACCGAAGGTGTCGTCCGCGCGGCCGTACTGGATGTCGACGAGGGCCTGGCGCACCTTCAGCGTCACCGGGCCGGCCTCCGCGACCTCCGGAGTGGACCCGCCGTCCCACTTCAGGGCCCCGACCGGCGTCACCACCGCGGCCGTGCCGCACGCGAAGACCTCACTGATCTCGCCGTCGGTGACGCCGTCGCGCCACTCGTCGATCGAGATCCTGCGCTCCTCGACCTGGTGGCCCATCTTGCCGACCAGCTCGATGATGCTGCCGCGGGTGATGCCCTCGAGGATCGTGCCCAGCGCGGGCGTCACGATCGTGCCGTCGGCGTACACGAAGTACATGTTCATGCCGCCGAGCTCCTCGACGTACCGGAGCTCCTGGCCGTCGAGGAAGACCACCTGGTCGCAGCCGTGGGCCGTGGCCTCCTGCTGGGCGATCAGGGACGAGGCGTAGTTGCCGCCGGTCTTGGCCGCACCCATCCCGCCACGGCCGGCGCGGGTGTACTCGGTGCTGAGCCACAGCGTGATCGGCACCAGGCCCTTGGTGAAGTAGGGGCCGGCGGGGCTCGCGATCACCATGAACGTCACGTGCTTGGACGGCCGCACCCCGAGGAACTTCTCGGTGGCGATCATGAAGGGCCGGACGTAGAGGCTCTTCTCGGCGGCACCCTCCTCGGGCACCCACCGCTGGTCGACCTTCACCAGGGCCTCGACCGCCTGCACGAAGTCGTCGGGGTCGAGCACGGGGAGCGCCAGACGGTGGCTGGAGCGCACCATCCGCTCGGCGTTCGCCTCGGGCCGGAACGCCCAGACGCTGCCGTCGTCGTGGCGGTAGGCCTTCATCCCCTCGAAGATCTCCTGCGCGTAGTGCAGGACGGCGGTCGCGGGGTCGAGCGTCAGCGGGCCGTACGGCGTGATCCGCGCGCCGTGCCAGCCGGCCTCGGGCGTCCACTCGACGGTGAACATGTGGTCGGTGAAGAACGTGCCGAAGCCCGGGTCGGCCAGGATCTGCGCCAGTCGCGCGTCATCGACCGGGTGGCTGGTGAGAGTGGTGCTGATCTCCATGGGACGCACGTTAGTCCACCTCCGGGAACGCCACCCCGGTCGCGTCTGACCTCGGGGTGGGCGGGTGTTCGGCTCTTCGCCGAGTCGGCACATGACGACTCGGCGTGTTTGCGACGTCTGTTTGCGCCGACTCGGTGGTCGGTCAGACCACCCGGGCGGCGATGGCGTCGCCGATCTGCGACGTGCTCCGGGTGGTCCCGGGTACTCGTGCGGTGAGGTCCGCCACGACGGCGTCGCCGACCGTGCGCGCGGCTTCGGTGAGGCCGACGTGGTCGAGCAGCAGCCCGGCGGACAGGATCGCGGCGGTCGGGTCGGCGATGCCCTGGCCGGCGATGTCGGGGGCCGAGCCGTGCACCGGCTCGAACATCGACGGAGAGGTGCGCTCGGGGTTGATGTTGCCCGAGGCGGCCAGGCCGATGCCGCCGGTCACGGCCCCGGCCAGGTCGGTGATGATGTCGCCGAAGAGGTTGTCGGTGACGACCACGTCGAACCGCGCGGGGTCGGTGGTCAGGAAGATCGTCGCGGCGTCGACGTGCAGGTAGTCGACGCTCACCTGGGGGAACTCGCTGCTCACCTCGGCGACCACGCGCGACCACAGGCCGCCGGCGTGGACGAGCACGTTGGTCTTGTGGACCCAGGTCAGGTGGCGTCGCGGACGTGCCGCCGCGCGGGCGAACGCGTCGCGCACGACGCGCTCCACGCCGTACGCCGTGTTGAGGCTGACCTCGGTCGCGACCTCGGCCGGTGTGCCCGCCCGCAGGCGGCCGCCGTTGCCGGTGTACGGCCCTTCGGTGCCCTCTCGCACGACCACGAAGTCGACGTCACCCGGGTCGGCCAGAGGCGTCGGGACGCCGGGATAGGTGCGCGACGGGCGGAGGTTCACGTAGTGGTCGAGCTCGAACCGCAGCCTGAGCAGCAGCCCGCGCTCGAGGATGCCGGCGGGCAGCCGGGGGTCTCCCGGCCTGCCACCGACCGCGCCCAGCAGGATCGCGTCGTGGCCACGGATCTCGTCGAGCACGGAGTCGGGCAGCACCTCGCCGGTGGCGAGGTAGCGCTCGGCGCCGAGGTCGTAGCGCGTCTGCTCGATCTTGACCGGGGCCGCCGCCTCGAGGACCTTCAGGGCCTCGGCGGTGACCTCGGGCCCGATGCCGTCACCACCGATCACGGCCACCCTGAGGGACGTCTCGGAGTCGGCCGGCACGGCGGCGTCGAGATCGGAGCTCATGGTGGGCAGGCTAGTTGTCGTCCGGGCGCTGCCCGCCGTTGTCCCGCAGGTCGAGCGAGGCCTGGACCGCCTCGTAGGTGCCCGAGCTCTCGGGCTCGTACGCCGCGTCGTACGGCGGGCGGTGCTTGGCCGGACCCCAGTCGGGGTACATGTCGTACACGGTGCTGCTCCTCGTCATCTCGATGGTCGGTGAGGACGAGCCGCCGCGTGGCGGAGCCGGCGTACCTGCTCGTGGATCGCACGAGCTGGAGACCAGGGAGCTGGAGCGGATCTCGCGGAGTCAGCGTGGCTGGTGCGGGTCCGCCGCGGAGCGGCTCGTCGGGTGACAGGGCCGGGAACGCCGAACTCCGCGACGAGGTGGCCCTGTGTCAGGCCCCGCCGCGGCGATCGATGAGTACGAACACGCTCCGCATGATGGGACCACGATACGGTGCGCGGCGGTGGCGCGCATCCGGATCGGGCCGGCCGTTCACGATGCGAGACGGCTGTCCAGGGATGACAGACTCGCTGGCATGAGCGCACCACCGGAGCTGCCCGAGATCGTGACCCGCGCGTTCGACGTGTCGAGGAGGGCCGGCTACGTGTCGTTCTGCCGCAACGAGACCGGCCGGCTGCTGGCCGCGCTCGCCGCGACCCGCGAGGGCACGATGGCGGAGTTCGGCACCGGGTGCGGCGTCGGTACGGCGTGGCTGCGGTCGGGCGTGCGCGGCGCCGGCACCAGGATCCTCACCGCCGAGCTCGACCCGACGCTGGCCGAGGCCGCCTCGGTGATCTTCCGCGACGACGACCAGGTCGAGGTGCTCGCCGCCGACTGGTCGACGCTCCTCGACCGCGGCCCCTTCTCCCTGCTCTTCCTCGACTCCGGCAAGCCGTCGGCGTCCGGGCCCGACAAGGTCGCACAGCTCATGGACGACGGGGGGATCGTCGTCCTCGACGACTTCACGCCGTGCCAGTCGTGGCCGCCGATCTTCGACGGCCGGGTCGACACCCTGCGCGAGGAGTGGCTGAGCGACGACCGCTTCACCGCGGTGGAGGTCCTGGTCGCCCCCGACGCCTCCGCCGTGATCGCCACCAAGCGCTGAGACCCGGCGACGAAGGCCCCGGACCGAAGGCCCACGCGACCAGGGCCCCGGACCGAGGTCGGGGGCCCTCCGCACGTCGTACGCCCGGTCAGTGACCGAGTGCCTCGAGACCCTCCTCCTCCGGCACCACGACCTCCTCGACCATGTGCGTGATCGTCTCGGTGGACAGCGCGACGTTGATCGCCCAGTAGTAGATCACCAGCGAGAAGACGCCGCTGACGACCATGGACGTCCACAGCCCCATCGTGTGGGACGACGCACCGGGCCCTCCGAACGTGGAGAAGTAGGTGATCAGGCCGCTGCCCACCAGGTACGCCGGGAGCCAGGACGCCGCCCTCGGGTTCATGTGCTCGGGGTCCATGTCGCGGTTGAAGATGATCAGGCAGCCCAGCACGATCAGGACGCCGAGCTTCCAGTTCGTCTCCCAGCCGGACCACAGGATGATCCAGCCGGCCACGACGAACGCCGCCGGCGAGATCACGCCGGCCAGGGGCAGTCGGTACGGCCGGTTGGCGTCGGGGAGCCGCTTCCGGAACGCTCCGAGCGAGAGCGGCGCACCGGCGTACATCAGCACCGAGGCACTCGTGATCAACCCGATCAGCGACTGCCAACTCGGGAACGGCAGGAAGCAGACGCAGCCGACGATGAAGGTCACGATCACGCCGAGCCACGGCACCTTGCGGTCGTTCAGCCGGCCGAACAGGCCGTGGAAGTAGTCGTTGCGAGCCAGACCGTAGGAGACGCGCGAACCGGCCGCGGTGTAGATCAGGCCGGTACCGAGCGGCGAGACCACGGCGTCGAAGTACAGCACCTTGGCCAGCCAGCCCAGGCTGACCAATGCGGCCAGCTGTGCCCACGGACCGCTGAACGACCCGAACACGTCGCTGCCGATGGCGCCGGGGGCGGCACAGACCGAGGACACCGGCGACTCCGCGCCATCGCACCAGTGGGGCCCGATCGCCTTCGACGGCAGGGCCATCAGGAACATGATCTGCAGCAGGATGTAGACGACGAGTCCGATCAGGATCGAGCCGATGACGGCGATCGGGATGTCCCGGTTGGGGTTCTTGGACTCACCGGCCAGCTGGTCGGCCTGCTCGAAGCCCAGGTAGGAGAAGATGATGCCGCTGACCGGGATCGCGAGCAGGATGCCCTTGAGGCCGTAGGGGTTGAACCCGTCGGCAGCGTGGAAGTTGGAGCTGTGGAGCCCGTTGACCGCCACGATCAGGATCGTCGCCAGCGGTACCGCGACCTTCCACCAGGTCATCGCGCTGTTGGTGTTGGCGAGCACCCGGACGCCCAGGAAGTTCACCGACGCCAGGACGGCCATCAGCGCGATCGCGGCGACCAGGCCCGTGTGGGTCAAGGTGTTGTCGGCCTTCAGCCAGGAGTGTGCGAAGTGGTAGTGGGTCAGATAGAGGATCGTGGCCGAGACCTCGATGGGGGCGACCGTGACGGCCTGGATGTAGGAGAACCAGCCGAAGGACGCCCCGGCGTACCCACCGTAGGCGTAGTGCGGGAACCGGGCCGAGCCGCCGGAGAGCGGGTACATCGCGCCCAGCTCGGCATGGACGAGGGCCAGCAACAGGATGCAGAAGCCGCCGATGATCCACGCGATGATCGCGGCAGGGCCGGCGTTGAGGAGGCCGCGTTGGGCTCCGAACAGCCAGCCGGAGCCGATGATCGAACCCATCGAGGCCCACAGCAGGCCGATCAGGCCGATCTCGCGTGCGAGTGCGACGTTGGACCTGCCCTGGCCACCTCCGGTGGCCGATGCATTGCTGGTGTCCACGGACATCCAGTGACCCCTCTCATCCGTGGCTCCCCCGACTGGCCCGATGCCAGAGCCCCAGCGAGACTAGCCCGGCCAGCAGCGAGTCGGACAGCACCGTTCCACGGAGGGACGCATCGTGTCGGGCGGGAGAGGGCCCGCGACGATGAAGGTCGGCAGCATCGCCTGGCTCACCGGGCCGACCGCGACGTCGTACCCGCGTGATGGTGGCGTGAGAACCGGTCAGACGAGGTCGACGGCGCGCAGCGAGGTCGCGTCGATGGTCTCCTCGATCTCGGCCAGCGCCTCGTGCGGGATCGCGGAGTCGACCGACAGCGCGACCAGGGCGTGGCCGCCCTTGCTGTCGCGGGAGACCTGCATGCCGGCGATGTTGACCTGGCGGTCGCCGAGGATGCGTCCGACGGTGCCGACCATCCCGGGTCGATCCGGGTAGGTGAAGAACGCGAGGTGGTCGGTGGGCTCGAGGTCGACCAGGAAGTCGTTGACCGCGACCAGCCGCTCCTTCTGCGAGATGCCGACCAGGGTGCCGCTGACGGACACCTGCGACCCGTCGGCGAGCGTGCCGCGGATCGTGATCAGGTTCCGGTGGTCCGGGCTCTCGCTCTCGGCGACGAGGCGTACGGCGGTCCCGCGCTCGGCGGCGAGCAGGGGCGCGTTCACGTAGGAGACCTGCTCCTCCACCACGTCGGTGAAGACGCCCTTGAGCGCCGCGAGCTCGAGCACCTTCACGTCGAACTCCGTGATCTCGCCCCGGACCTCGACATCGATCTGCTGCGCCACCTCGCCGGCCAGGGCCGTGAAGATCCGGCCGAGCTTCTCGGTCAGGGGGATGCCGGGTCGGACGTCCTCGGCGATCACGCCGCCCTGGACGTTGACCGCGTCGGGGACCAGCTCGCCACCGAGTGCCAGGCGCACCGACTTCGCGACGGCGATCCCCGCCTTCTCCTGCGCCTCGTCGGTCGAGGCGCCGAGGTGGGGCGTGGCGACGACGTTGTCGAGCTCGAAGAGCGGGCTGTCGGTGCACGGCTCCTTGGCGTACACGTCGACCCCGGCCCCGGCGACGCGTCCCTCCTTGAGCGCGGCGTACAGCGCGTCCTCGTCGACGATCCCGCCCCGAGCGGCGTTCACGATCACCATCGTCGGCTTGACCCTGGCCAGCTCGTCGGTGCCGATGAGGCCCACCGTCTCGGCGGTCTTGGGCAGGTGCACGCTGATGAAGTCGGCCTCGGTGAGGAGCGTGTCGAGGTCGACCAGCCGGACGCCCATCTGGGCGGCGCGGCCGGCCTGGACGTAGGGGTCGTAGGCGATGACGTCCATGCCGAAGGCGGCCAGGCGATGCGCGACGAGGACACCGATGCGGCCGAGACCGACGATGCCGACGGTCTTCTCGTACAGCTCGATGCCGGTGTACTTCGACCGCTTCCACTCGCCCTTGCGCAGGGCCGCGTGGGCCGGGCTGATGTGGCGGGCCGCGGCGAGGAGCAGGCCGACGGCGAGCTCGGCCGCGCTGACGATGTTGGAGGTCGGCGCGTTCACCACCATCACCCCCGACTGGGTGGCGGCCTTGACGTCGACGTTGTCGAGTCCGACACCGGCCCGGGCGACGACCTGGAGCTGCGGGGCCGCCGCCAGTGCCTCGGCATCGACCTTGGTGGCCGAGCGGACCAGGATCGCGTGGGCGTCGGTGATCGCGGCCAGCAGCTCGGCACGGTCGGCGCCGTTGCAGTGGCGGATCTCGAAGTCGGGGCCGAGCGCCTCCACGGTGGCGGGGCTGAGCTCCTCGGCGATGAGTACGACGGGCTTCGTCACGACAGCGGTGTCCTCCAGGTCAAGAGTGACAAGGGAATCGGATCCGGAGATCCGGCACGACGCTGTGCCTGGTCGACTCTACCCGAGCGCCATCAGCGCCTCGGCGCCGTCCGGATGGCGCCGTCCGGATACAGACGCGGCGCCGCACCGTTCGCCGAGTCGGCACATGACGACTCGGCGCAAAGAGCGTGTCCACATCCACCGACTCGGCGCTTCTCGAGTGCTCTCTTGCGCCGACTCGGCGGTCGGGCGCCGCGGACGCCTCACGGCACGCGGATGACCACCTCGACATGGGGGATCCAGATCAGGCCGTCAGGATCGGCTGCCCAGGCTCGCCACGCGTCGGCGATCTCGCGCAGCTCCTCAGCGCTTGCCCGGCCCTCCGCGACGAGCTGGTCGGACAGGGCTGAGCCGGTGATCCGGTCCGCCCACATGTCGCCCCACCAGGTGCGTGTCTCGGGAGTCGCGAAGCACCAGGTGCTCGAGCTCGTGGTGACGTCCGTGAGCCCCGCCGCGTGCGCCCAGGCCAGCAGGTGGCGGCCGGCATCGGGCTCGCCACCGTTCGCGCGCGCGGCCGCCTCGTACAGCGCGAGCCACCGGTCGAGGCCCGGAAGGCGGGGGAACCAGGCGAACGCCGCGTAGTCGCTGTCGCGCACCGCGACGACGCCCCCTCGGCGGGTCACCCGGGCCATCTCGCGCAGGGCTGTGACCGGGTCGGCCACGTGCTGCAGCACCTGGTGGGCATGCACCACGTCGAACTCGCCGTCCAGGAGCTCGAGCGCGTGCACGTCCCCGACGCGCACCTCGACGTTGGTGACGCCCTGCCGGTCGAGCTCGGCACGGGTCAGGGACGCCGCGTGGTCGTCGGTCTCCAGCGCCACCACGTCGCCCACGAGACGCGCCAGGTCGGCGGTGATGGTGCCCGGTCCGGAGCCGACGTCCAGGAGACGGTCGCTGGTGCGCAGGCGCGGGAGCAGGTACGCCGCGCTGTTGGCCGCCGTCCGGGTCCGGTGCGAGCGCAGCACGCTCTCGGCGTGGCCGTGGGTGTAGGTCATGGCCGTCGGCCCCGCGCTCAGCGGTCGAGCACGACGCTCGGCGCCGGGTCCGGGACCAGGTCCTGCAGGCTCAGCCCGAGCACCTGGCACAGCGCCACCAGCGTGGACAGCCGTGGGTTGAGGGGCGAGCCGGGTCGCGACTCGCCCTTCTCGAACTTCTGGTAGGTGTACGCCGCGATGCCGGCCAGGTGGGCGGTACGCTCCTGGCTGAGCCCCCGACCCTCTCGCGCGCGCTGCAGCCGGAGCCCGATCTCGCGCCCGAACTCGTCCCAGGTCGGCTCTGCTCGTCGATGTACGGCCACGGCCCGATTGTCACGGTCCGGAGCCGCGTGTTGACCATACCGGTATGGCAATTCTGAGATTGTGTACCGCAGACTGTGGACAAGTGGCCTCGCGGGCGCGCGGATGTCGGACGCCGTGCCTAGCGTGGCCACACGGGTCGGTCCGGAAAGGGGATGGCGTGCGGCTCACCTCGGGAGAGCGTGACGACGGGACTCCGGCCTGCCCCGACTGGTGCCGACGTCGGCACCGTCCGGGCGACCACGCCGACGACCGGCTCCACCAGAGCGAGCCGGTGTTCGTGCCGGTCGTCCTCGGCGACCCGCGCTTCGGGGGCGACGACGCGGGTCGCGCCGACTCCTTGGTGCTGCGGGTGGTCCAACGCGTCGACTCGCCCACCGTGTGGCTCGAGGCCGTGCCGGAGGAGGGGCGTTCGCCCCACCTGCTGGTCACGACCGAGTCGGCCCGCCGGCTGGGTGATGCGATGAGCGAGCTGTTGAGCCGGCTGTGACCGCCTGTCCGGAGCGGCCGAGGTGGCAGCCGTGCGGCCACCTCCGTGCCTGCGCCCTCACCGGGTGGCGGTGCCCTCGGTGTAGTCGTCGTCGTGCGACTTCACCCACGACATCAGCTTGCGCAGCTCGCGTCCGGTGGCCTCGATCGGGTGCGCCTCCCCCTTCGCCCGGAGCGCCTTGAACTCCGGGCCCCCGGCGTCCTGGTCGTCGATGAAGCGCTGTGCGAAGGAGCCGTTCCGGATGTCGGCCAGCACCGCCCTCATGTTGTCCTTCACGTGCTCGTCGATGACCAACGGGCCCGACACGTAGTCGCCGTACTCCGCGGTGTCGGAGACCGACCATCGCTGCTTGGCGATGCCGCCCTCGTACATCAGGTCGACGATCAGCTTCAGCTCGTGCAGGCACTCGAAGTACGCCACCTCCGGCTGGTAGCCCGCCTCGGTCAGCACCTCGAAGCCGTACTGCACCAGCTGCGAGGCTCCACCGCAGAGCACGGCCTGCTCGCCGAAGAGGTCGGTCTCGGTCTCCTCGGTGAACGTCGTCTTGATGCCGCCCGCGCGGAGACCGCCGATCGCCTTGGCGTACGACAGCGCGAGGTCCCAGGCCTTGCCCGAGGCGTCCTTCTCGACCGCGACGAGCACGGGCACGCCGCGGCCGTCGACGTACTCGCGCCGGACCAGGTGCCCGGGACCCTTCGGCGCGATCATGATCACGTCGACGCCGTCGGGCGGGGTGATGTAGCCGAAGCGGATGTTGAAGCCGTGGCCGAAGACCAGGGTGTCTCCGGGGGTGATGTTGGGCTCCACCGACTCGCGGTACAGCTGCCGCTGCACGTGGTCGGGCGCGAGGATCACGATGACGTCGGACTCCTCGACCGCCTCGGCGGGCGTGAGGACGCGCAGGCCCTCGGCCTCGGCCTTGGCGCGCGAGCCCGACCCCTCGGGCAGCCCGACGCGCACGTCCACCCCCGAGTCGCGCAGCGACAGCGCGTGGGCGTGACCCTGGCTCCCGTAGCCGAGGACCG
The DNA here is from genome assembly GCA_049583575.1 of Nocardioides sp. Lineage (GTDB taxonomy): Bacteria > Actinomycetota > Actinomycetes > Propionibacteriales > Nocardioidaceae > Nocardioides. The sequence goes on along the minus strand of JBAUWD010000097.1, from coordinate 16,053 downwards.
CGACGTTCTTGCCCTGGATCAGGGACAGGTCGGCGTCGTCGTCGTAGAACATCTGGGCCACGGGGGCTCTCCTTCGTCGTCGGGGTGGAGCGTTCGGGGTCGGGCAGGTCGTGCGGGACAGTCTCGTGGGGTCAGGGTCGGGCCGACGCGGCCAGGGGTACGGCGACCGGCCGGGCGCTGCGCTCGCTGATCGAGCGCGAGCCGCGGCCGACGGCGACCATGCCCGACTGGACCAGCTCGCGGATGCCGAACGGCTCGAGCACCCGGCGGAAGTCGCTCAGCTTGTCGGCGTTCCCGGTCACCTCGATGGTGACCGCGTCGGGAGCGACGTCGACGACCTTGGCCCGGAACAGCTGGACGGCGTCGAGCACCTGGCCACGGGTGGCCGCGTCGGCACGCACCTTGACCAGCATCAGCTCGCGGTTCACCGAGCCGGAGCCGTCGAGCTCGACGATCTTGATCACCTCGATCAGCTTGTTGAGCTGCTTGGTCACCTGCTCGAGCGGCGACTCCTCGACGTTGACCACGATCGTCATCCGGGAGATCTCGTCGTGCTCGGTGGGGCCGACCGCCAGGGACTCGATGTTGAAGCCACGGCGGCTGAACAGCCCGGCGATCCGGGCGAGCACGCCGGGCTTGTTCTCCACGAGCACGGAGAGGGTATGGGTGCTCACAGCTCGTCCTGGTCGAACTGCGGCGCGAGGTCGCGGGCGTACTTGATGTCGTCGTTGCTGGTGCCGGCTGCGACCATCGGCCACACCATCGCGTCGCGGTGCACCCGGAAGTCGACCACGACCGGCCGGTCGTCGATCTTCATCGCCTTCTCGATGGTCGCGTCGACGTCACCCGGTGAGTCGCAGGCCAGGCCCTCGCAGCCGTAGGCGTCCGCCAGCTTCACGAAGTCGGGGATGCGCTTGCTGTCGAGGTCGGTGTTGGAGTACCGCTCGTTGTAGAACAGCGTCTGCCACTGGCGGACCATCCCGAGCGACTCGTTGTTGATGACCGCGACCTTGATCGGGATGTCGTTGATCGCGCAGGTCGCCAGCTCCTGGTTGGTCATCTGGAAGCAGCCGTCGCCATCGATCGCCCAGACGGTCGTCTCGGGTCGGCCGACCTTCGCGCCCATCGCGGCGGGCACGGCGAACCCCATGGTGCCGAGACCGCCGGAGTTGATCCAGGTGCGGGGCTTCTCGAAGTCGACGTAGTGGGCCGCCCACATCTGGTGCTGACCCACACCGGCGCAGTAGATCGTGTCGGGCCCGGCGATCGCGCTGAGCCGCTCGATGACGTACTGCGGCGCCAGGCTGCCGTCGGCAGGTCGGTCGTACGCCGCGGGGTAGCGCCGCTTGAGGTCGGCGAGGTAGTCGACCCAGGCCTCGTAGTCGCCGGTGTGTCCGGCCGCGGCCTCGGCCCGCAGCAGCGTCGTCAGGTCGGCGATCACCTCTCGGCAGTCGCCCACGATCGGCACGTCAGCCTCGCGGTTCTTGCCGATCTCCGCCGGGTCGATGTCGGCGTGGATCACCAGCGCACCGGGGGCGAAGGAGTCGAGGTTGCCGGTGACCCGGTCGTCGAAGCGGGCCCCGAGCGAGATGATCAGGTCGCTGCGCTGCAGGCCCGCGACCGCGGCCACCGTGCCGTGCATGCCGGGCATCCCGAGGTGTTGCGGGTGGCTGTCGGGGAACGCACCCCGCGCCATCAGCGTCGTCACGACCGGGATCCCGGTCAGGGTCGCGAGCTCGATCAGCTCGCTGGAGGCAGCCGCCCGGATCGTGCCGCCGCCGACGTAGAGCACCGGGCGTCTCGCCTCCAGGACGAGCCGCACCGCCTCCTTGATCTGCTTGGCGTGGGGCCGCGTCACGGGTCGGTAGCCCGGAAGGTGGAGCTCGGTCGGCCAGGCGTACGTCGTGGTGGCCGTCAGCGCGGACTTGGCCACGTCGATCAGGACCGGCCCCGGGCGGCCGGTCGAGGCGATGTGGAAGGCCTCGGCGACGGTGTGCGGGATCTCGGCCGCGTCGGTGACCAGGAAGTTGTGCTTGGTGATCGGCATGGTGATGCCACGGATGTCCGCCTCCTGGAAGGCGTCGGTCCCGATCGCGGCTGCGCCCACCTGGCCGGTGACGGCCACCATCGGCACCGAGTCCATGTGGGCGTCGGCGATCGGGGTGACCAGGTTGGTGGCGCCCGGTCCGGACGTCGCCATGCAGACGCCCACGCGGCCGGTCGCCGCGGCGTACCCCTGGGCGGCGTGCCCGGCGCCCTGCTCGTGGCGCACCAGGATGTGGCGGATCGAGGAGTCCATCAGCGGGTCGTACGCCGGCAGGATGGCGCCGCCGGGGATGCCGAAGATGTGCTCGGTGCCGGCCGCCTCCAGCGACCGGATCAAGCTCTGCGCGCCGGTCATCGACTCGCCCGCCTGCTGGCTCATCACCGTGTCCTGTCTCGTGTGTTGACGGAGGGAAAGAAAAACCCCTCGGCCGACGGCGGCGAGGGGTGACGCGTGGACGGAGCCTGGGCTCAGCCCGCGCGTCGGGTGCGTACAAGGAGGTGCGTGCGCATGGACCAAAGGTCCCCGGTGCCTCCCGACGGCGTCAAGCGAGTCTGCCACGCGTCCCAACATCTGGAACGACCGTCTCACCTCGTGGCGGAGTCGTCAGTCGCGACCGCGGCCGGTGGTCACGCACGCCCGGTTGCCCTGGGCGTCCGCGAGCACGGTGAACCGGGGCGCGTGCTCCTCGCTGACCAGCACCCCACCGGCCTCGAGGGCGGCCGCGATGCGCGACCCCGCCTGGTCGGCAGGCACGCGCACGTCGAGGTGGAACCTCTGTCGCGGCTCGTCATGGGGATCCGTCTCCTGGAACCACAGGGTCGGCCCGCTCCCGGAGAGGTCGCGCAGCTCCACGTCGTACGACGGGTGCTCCTGCATCCCGAGCACGGCGCGCCAGAACGGCTCGATCTCCTCGTGGTCCCACGTGTCGAGGGCGATCTCGACCACGGAGAGGGTCGACGGGTCGGCCGAGACACCGAGGTCGGCCGCCGCCTCACTGATCTGGCGGGCCAGCGCCAGGTCGCGCGAGGTGACGCCGAAGACGTCGTGGCTGAACAGCGTGATGTTGACGTGCGGATAGCGCAGGTCGACGTCGGGATGGTGGTCGGCCGCTTCCGCCAGCGCCCCGATCCGGGTGACCAGCTCGAGTCCGGTCGCGAAGTCTCCGGTCAGGAACCGGGTGCGCAGGGCCTCGAAGAGCTGACACCAGTCCGTCAGCCCGGCCGCCTCGACCTCCGCGAAGCTGAGCGTCGTACGGGATGTCATGACACCACCATGCACCCGGTCGTCACGCGGGATCGAGGCCGGACAGGACGTCCCTGACCGAGGAGAGGCCGCGTTCGAGCTCGTCGTACGACGTGGAGAGCGGCGACAGCCCGATGCGGAGACCGCCCGGATCGCGGTAGTCCGGGATCACGTCGCGCTCCCACAGGGCCGCGACCACGTCGCGCATGCGTGGGTGCCTGAGTGTGACGTGCCCGCCGCGGCGTTCGGCGCTGCGCGGCGACGCCACCTCCACGTCGTACGACGCGAGGTGCTCGTCCGCGAGCGCGATCGCGTGGGTGGTGAGCCCCACGGACTTCTCGCGTACGGCGCTCACACCGGCCTCGTCGATCAGCTCGAGCATGTCCTGGATGGCGAGCATGCCCACGATCGCGGGAGTGCCGGACAGGAGCCGCCGGATGCCCTTCGTCGGCACGTAGTCCGGCCCCATCAAGAAGGGGTCGGTGTTGCCCATCCAGCCCTGGATCGGCTGGGTGACCGTGTCGAGGTGGTGCGCGGCGACGAAGGCGAACGCCGGTGAGCCGGGTCCGCCGTTGAGGTACTTGTAGGTGCAGCCGACCGCGAGGTCGACCTCCCAGGCGTCGACGCTCGACGGCACGACTCCCACCGAGTGGCACATGTCGACGAGCACGAGCGCCCCGGCCGCGTGGGCGACGCGGGTGATGGCGGGGACGTCCGCGAGCCAGGCGGAGCGGTAGGACACGTGGTTGACCATGACCAGGGCGGTCTGCTCCCCCACCACGTCGGCGACCTGCTCGACGGTCAGGCCCGCCGTGGTGTCGACGTCGATCCAGCGCAGCGTCAGCCCGCACTCCTCGGCGATGCCCATGGCGACGTAGCGGTCCGTCGGGAAGTGGTCGCGGTCGATCACGATCTCGGTCCGGCCGGGCCTGGCCGCGATCGCCGCGCGGACCAGCTTGTAGAGCAGCACCGTGGTCGAGTCGCCCAGCACGACCTGGCCGGGAGCGGCCCCGAGGCACACCCGGCCGAGCTCGTCGCCGAGGGTCAGCGGCAGGTCCATCCAGCGCTCGTCCCAACCGCGGATCAGCCGCCCGCCCCACTCGTCGTGCACGAAGTCGCGGAGGTGACCGGGCGTCACCTCGAGCGGCCGGCCGAGGGAGTTGCCGTCGAGGTAGACCAGCCGCGAGTCGGAGCCGACGAAGCGGTTGCGGAAGGGAGCCAGCGGGTCTGCGTCGTCGAGCGGATGGGCCATGCCCGCAGTCTGGCATCCCCGACGACACACCCGACCGGCACTACGCTCGGGCCCGTGAGGGCCGCGCGGGCATGGCATGGGCTGACCGCAGGAGTCGCCGCCACCGCCGTGGTCCTGCAGCTGGTGCTGGTGATCGAGGGAGGCCGGATCCTGGAGGAGTCGCACCCGCCGTCCATGGGGCTGCGCCTGGTTCGGTTCTTCGCCTACTTCACCATCGAGAGCAACCTCCTGGTGCTGGTCTCGTCCGCGGTCCTCGCCCGCGATCCCGCACCGCGCGGCCTCCAGGCGGTGCGCACCGCGGCGGTCACCGGGATCGTGGTGACCGGACTCGTGCACTGGTTCCTGCTCCGCCCCCACCTCCACCTGCACGGGGCCGACCTGGTTGCGGACAAGCTGCTGCACCTCGTGGTCCCCGCGCTGGCCGTGGTCGGCTGGCTCGCCTTCGGCCCCCGGCCGAGGATGGCCCGGAGCAGCAGCCTGCGAGCCACCGGGTGGCCGCTGGTCTGGCTGGTGGTGATCCTCGCCGAGGGCGGCGCGACCGGCTGGTACCCCTACCCGTTCCTCGACCGCCGGGAGCACGGCTGGGACCACGTCGCCGTCGTGTGCGCGGGCATCTTCGTGCTGTGGTTCGCGCTGCTCGCCGCCGAGGGCGCCTACGACCGCCGGATGCGCCCGGCCCCCTCGGCCCGGAGCGCCGTCGTCACTGGTAGCTGACGAAGCTCACGGCCGGCCGGATCCGGCGTACCTCTCGCGGGGTGAAGCGGTGCACGTCCCAGTCGTAGAAGAGCTTGAAGCCCTGGCGGAACTGGTGCGGCCGCGTGATCGCGTGGTACGTCGCGAGCTTCTGTCGACGGGTCCCGAAGCCGTCCGCGTGCTGCACCATCGCCAGCCCCGGTCGGTGCACGACCCTCTTGATGTCGGGAAGCATCGTGAGCTTGAACTCGTGCAGCACGAACAGCTTCTGCGGCAGGCCCTCACGGCGCACCAGTCGGGACAGCCACGCCGAGGTCCGGTTGACCTCGCGGGCGCGCACCGAGCCGATCACGTGGGCAGGCACCTGGTGCGGGCCCATCCGCCACTCCGGGTCGAGCGCCAGGCCGACCGACGGGTCCTTCAGCGCCCACGCCCACCGGCGAGCGACGCTGGGAAAGGTGGCGCGCCCGGTCTGCAGGTCGAGCAGCAGCAGGGCGTGATGGCGGTGCGCGGCGCGGAGGTACTCGCGGACGTAGGACCTCGGGATGTCGTGGCTGTAGTCGCCGTCCGGGCCGGGCGAGCCGTCGGCGACGGTGACGATCAGCTCGTACACGGGCTGCAGCTGCTCGCCGGGCTCGCGGAACGGCCGGGCGGCGCGCATCAGGTGTCGCTGCATCGTGGCCGGGTCGGTGTGGCCGAGCACGCCCATCGAGCCGGTCTGGGCGGTGCCGTAGTAGGCGACCAGGAACCGGTGGTGTCCGAAGATCCGGTAGCCCCCTCCGGGGAGCTGTGGCTTGCGCGCGATCGGCGGAGGCGCCGCCACGACGTACGGCATCGGGGTGCCCGGAGGCGGCCGGGTGCTCGACTGGGTGCTCGGCTGGGTGCTCGGCTGGGAGCTCGGTCGGGTGACCGCCGGCGGCGACGCCGTGGAGACAGCCGGCGCGTCGTCGGCCCGCCCGATCGCACCGGCCACCAGCAGCAGGGCCACGAGGAGGGTCATCGAGACGGCCAGGGGCGAGCGCAGGCGCGACGGTACGCGGGAGCTCATCACGACACTGTGACGCCCCACCGCGCCGAGGGGTTGTCGACGCGCGCGCCGTCCCACCGACAAGATGGCCTCGTGGAGGACCGGGACGCGGCGCTGGACCGGGCGCGACACCACGCCGAGGCGTGGCTCAGGTCGCTGGACGAGCGCCCGGTGCCGCCGTCCGCCGACGCGGACGACGTCGTACGACGTCTCGGCGACCTGCCAGCGGGGCCCACGCCCGCGGCCGAGGTGGTCGACCTGCTGGCCGAGGCCTGTGAGCCGGGGCTCGTGGGCATCCCTTCAGGACGCTTCTTCGGCATGGTCATCGGGGGCACGCTACCGGCAGCGCTCGGGGCCGACTGGCTCACGTCCGCGTGGGACCAGAACGTCGGGCTCCGGTCACTGACCCCTGCCGCGGCCGCGGTGGAGGAGGTCGCCGGGCGCTGGCTGCTCGACCTGCTGGGACTCCCCGCCGGGTCGGCCGTCGGCTTCGTGACCGGGGCGACGATGGCCAACTTCACCTGCCTCGCCACCGCCCGCGACACGGCGCTGCTGCGCGCCGGTCACGATGTGCGTTACGGCCTCACCGGCGCTCCGCGGGTGCGGGTCCTCGTCGGAGCGGAGCGCCACCCGTCGGTCGACCTCCCGTTGCGCTTCCTCGGCCTCGGGGACCCCACGGCGGTCGCGGTCGACGCCCAGGGTCGGATCCGGCCGGAGGCGCTGCGGGCAGCGCTGGCGGACGGTGACGGTCCCGCGATCGTGGCCCTGCAGGCGGGCAACATCCACTCCGGTGACTTCGACCCCTTCGCGCAGTGCGTCGCGATCGCGCGTGAGCACGACGCCTGGGTGCACGTCGACGGTGCCTTCGGGCTGTGGGCCGCCGCGTCACCGCGCTGGGCCGACGCCATGCGGGGCGTGGCCGATGCGGACTCCTGGGCGACCGACGCGCACAAGACCCTCAACGTCCCGTATGACTGCGGGCTCGCGATCGTCCGCCACCCCGACGCGCTCGCCTCGTCCATGGCCATGCACGGCGAGTACCTGATCGAGGCGTCCGGTGACCCCCAGGAGCGGGTCCCGGAGCTGTCCAAGCGCGGTCGCGGCTTCGCCACCTGGGCCGCGCTGCGCAGCCTCGGCAAGAGCGGCGTCACCGAGCTCGTCGAGCGGCTCGCCGGCCACGCACGCGCGTTCGCCGCCGGCGCCGCCGAGATCCCGGGGGTCGAGGTCCTCAACGACGTCGCCTTCACCCAGGTGTGCCTCGCCTTCGGCGACGACGATCGCACCCGGGCGGTCGCCGCCGCACTCCTCGACGACGGCACCACGTGGATGTCCGGCTCCCGATGGCACGACCGCGCCATCGTGCGGATCTCGGTGAGCAACTGGTCGACCACCGAGGACGACGTACGCCGCTCGCTCGAGGCCCTGCGCCGGGCCGCCGGCGCTGGAGGCGGTTGACTGGGGGGATGACGCACCAGCTCCTCCGACCGGCCAAGGCCGTCCCCGGCGACCGGGTCGCCGTCCTGTCACCGTCGTTCGCGGCACCGGCGGTCGGCCCCGAGGTGCACGAGCAGGCGATGCGGCGGCTGACCGAGGTGACCGGGCTGGTGCCGGTCGAGTACCCCACGACCCGTCGCCTCGGCGCGACCGCGACCGACCGGGCGAGGGACCTGAACGACGCTTTCGCCGACCCGGAGATCCGCGCCGTCCTCGCCACCATCGGAGGCGACGACCAGATCACGGTGATCCCGCACCTCGATCCCGCTCCCCTGCGCCGCGACCCCAAGCCGTTCCTGGGCTACAGCGACAACACCAACCTCCTGAGCTGGCTCTGGAGCCAGGGGGTCGCGTCGTTCCACGGCGGGTCGACCCAGGTACACCTCGGGCCCGGGCCCGGCGTCGACGCGGTCCACGCCGCGTCGCTGCGCGCGGCACTGCTGACGGGCGGCAGGCTGGAGATCACCGAGCCGGGAGAGTCCGAGGACGTCGGGCGCCGGTGGGACGACCCGCGCGCCCTGACGGAGTACGGCGTACGCGAGCCGACGGAGCCGTGGACCTGGGCCGGACCGGCCCGCTCGGTCACCGGGCCCACCTGGGGCGGGTGCATCGAGGTCGTCCAGTGGGTGCTGACCGCGGGACGCTTCCCCGACGACTCCGGTGTGCTCGCGGGCGGCGTCCTCCTTCTCGAGGCCTCGGAGGACCTGATCCCCGCTTCCGAGTTCGGCTACATCCTGCGCTCGCTCGGCGAGCGCGGTCTGCTGGGTGCCGTGGACGCGGTCGTCGTCTCGCGACCGCCGACCTCGACCCACGAGCTCGTGCCCGGCGCCGAGCAACGAGCGGCCCACCGGGCCGAGCAGCGCGACGTCGCGATCGAGACGGTCGAGCGCTACCACCCGGACGCGGTGGTGGTCGTCGGCGTCCCCTTCGGGCACACCCGGCCGCAGTGGATCCTCCCGTACGGCGGGCCGGTGACCGTCGACGGCGGCGCGCGCCGGGTGTGGGCCGACTACGGATGAGTGGCGCGGGCGACGTGCCCGCTCAACCGCACACGGCACCGTGCGCCGCGGACTGCACGACCGCGCGGTACTTGGCGAGCACGCCGCGGGTGTACTTGGGCGGCAGCGGCTCCCAACCCTCGCGTCGGGACTCCCAGTCGTCACCCTGCTCGACGTCGAGCAGGCGGTTCGCGACGTCGAGGGTGATCCGGTCGCCGTCGCGGAGGAACGCGATCGGGCCGCCGTCGACGGCCTCCGGGGCGATGTGGCCGACGCACAGGCCCGTCGTACCGCCGGAGAACCGGCCGTCGGTGATCAGCAGGACGTCCTTGCCCAGGCCGGCGCCCTTGATCGCCCCGGTGATCGCCAGCATCTCGCGCATCCCGGGGCCGCCCTTGGGGCCCTCGTAGCGGATCACCACGACGTCGCCCGCCGTGATCGTGCCGGCGGCCAGCGCGTCCAGCGCGGCGCGCTCGCCGTCGAACACGCGCGCGGTGCCGGTGAACGTCGAGTCGTCGAAGCCGGCCGTCTTCACCACCGCCCCCTCGGGCGCCAGCGTCCCTTTGAGGATGGTGAGTCCGCCGGTCCGGTGGATCGGCCGGTCGAGCGACCGGAGCACGTCGTCGTCGAGGCCGGGAGGGGCGAGCTCGGCGAGGTTCTCGCCCATGGTCCTGCCGGTCACGGTGAGGACGTCGCCGTGCATGAGCCCGGCGTCGAGCAGTGCCTTCATCACGACCGGGATGCCGCCGACCCGGTCGACGTCGTTCATCACGTAGCGCCCGAACGGTTTGAGGTCGCCGAGGTGCGGCACCTTGTCGCCGATGCGGTTGAAGTCGTCGATGGTGAGGTCGACCTCGGCCTCCCGGGCCATGGCCAGGAGGTGGAGCACGGCGTTCGTCGAGCCGCCGAGGGCCATCACCACGGTGATGGCGTTCTCGAACGCCTCGCGGGTCATGATCTGGCGCGCGGTGATGCCCAGCCGCAGCAGGTTGACGACCGCCTCGCCGGAGCGGTGCGCGAAGCCGTCCCGGCGCCGGTCGACGGCGGGCGGCGCGGCCGAGCCGGGCAGGCTCATCCCGATCGCCTCCGACACCGCCGCCATGGTGTTGGCGGTGAACATGCCGCCGCACGCACCCTCGCCGGGACAGATCGCGCGCTCGATCCGGTCGACCTCCGCACGCGAGATCTTCCCGGCCAGGCAGGCGCCCACGGCCTCGAAGGCGTCGACGATCGTCACGTCGTGGCCGTCGATCCGGCCGGGCATGATCGAACCGGCGTACAGGAAGACGCTGGCGAGGTCGAGCCGCGCCGCCGCCATCATCATCCCCGGCAGGCTCTTGTCACAGCCGGCCAGGAGCACGGAGCCGTCGAGCCGCTCGGCCATCATCACGGTCTCCACGGAGTCGGCGATCACCTCCCGGCTGACCAGCGAGAAGTGCATGCCCTCGTGGCCCATCGCGATGCCGTCGGAGACCGAGATGGTGCCGAACTCCAGCGGGTAGCCGCCCGCCGCGTGCACGCCGTTCTTCGCGGCCTTCGCGAGCCGGTCCAGGGAGAGGTTGCACGGTGTGATCTCGTTCCACGACGAGGCGACCCCGATCTGCGGCTTGGCGAAGTCGTCGTCGCCCATCCCCACCGCCCGCAGCATCCCACGTGCGGCGGCCTTCTCCAGGCCGTCGGTGACGTCGCGCGAGCGGGGCTTGAGATCCGGCGTACTCATGCCTCGGAGCCTACTTCCGCCCCCGCCCGCGCCCCTCCCGGTCTCCCTCGTTGAGAAGTCACAGATGGCCTGTTGAGGCGTCAGGAATGGCTACTCGAGGGGTCACGAACGGCGCTGCCGACCGGCCATCTGTGACTTCTCGTCGAGCCTTTCGTGACTTCTCAACGAAGAGGCGGGCTACAGGACGGCGGCCCTGACGACGCAGACGTCGGGAAGGTCCTTGTGGATCTCGCGCCAGGTGCGGCCCTCGTCGGGGGAGGCCCAGACTCCACCGTTGCGGCCACCGAAGTAGATGCCGTGCGTCGGGTGGGTGTCGACGCACATGGCGTCGCGCATCACCGCGACGTAGTAGTCGTCGGGCAGCGACCCTTCTCCGAGCGACTCCCAGTGACCGCCGCCGTCGCGGGAGCGCCAGACGCGGGCGTGGCCCTCGACCGGCCAGCGGGCGCCGGCGTCGGTGATGGGGAACGTGTAGACGGTCTCGGGGTCGTGGGGGTGCACCACGATGGCGAAGCCGAACTCGGCCGGGAGCCCCGGCGCGATGTCCTGCCAGGTGTCGCCACCGTCGTCGGAACGGTAGACGCCGCCGTGGTTCTGGAGGTAGAGACGCTCCGGCCTGGACGGGTGACGGGTCACCTTGTGCACGCACTGGCCGAACTCCGGGTAGGTGCGCTCGCCCGGCATGAACTCGGCCTTCACCCCGGTGTTGGACGGGTACCAGGATTCGCCGCCGTCGTCGGTGCGGTAGACCCCGCCGGTGGAGATCGCCGCGAGCACCGACTCGCGCTTCTCCGGGTGGGGCAGGATCGTGTGGAACGCCTGGCCCCCGAAGCCGGCGTTCCACTCTTTGCGCTGGGGGTGGTCCCAGAGCCCGCGCTCCAGGGAGAACGTCTCGCCCCGGTCGGTCGACTTGAAGACCGCGCCGGGCTCGGTGCCGGCGTACACCACGCCGTCGTCGACACCGGGTGTCAGCTGCCAGACCCGGGCCACGGCCTCCCCGGTGTCCTCGGGGAAGCGGACGGCACCGTTGGGCGTCTCCTGCCAGGTCTCGCCCAGGTCGTCGGATCGCCAGACCTGCGGCCCGAGCCAGCTCGAGCTGGCGCCGGCGAGCAGTCGCGGCCGATCACCGCGGGTGTCGATGAGGCAGGAGTAGACCTCCTCCATCGCGAAGTGGGGCGCGCTCCACGACCACTCCGTCCGGGCCTCGTCCGAGCGTCCGATCCACAGGCCCTTGCGGGTGCCCACCATGACAAGCGTGTCGGCCATGACCGTCCTTCCCTCCCTATTCCGATTAGGAACAGTAGTCTGGTCCAGCCATGAGTCAAGACCTGCCGGTGACGTCGTACGCCCTGCTGGGCCTGCTCACGTTCGGCGACGAGCTCACCGGCTACGAGCTGAAGCAGCGCGCCGACATGACGCTGCGCTTCTACTGGGTGGCGCCCGCGATGAGCCAGATCTACTCCGAGCTGGGGCGGCTGACCGAGCACGGGCTCGTCGAGCCGATGGCGAGCACCGGCCAGGGACGGCGTACGACGACGTACCGGATCACCGCACACGGCCAGGAGGCCTTGCGGGACTGGATGGCGACCTCGCCGACCGGCTTCCCGGTGCTCAAGCACACGGTCCTGCTGAAGCTCCTCGTCGGTCACGCCGGGGAGCCCGAGGGCATCCGGACCATGCTCGAGGAGTACGTCGACGAGCTCGCCGTGGCGCTGGCCGACCTGCGCGAGGTGCGGGACTCGCTGCGCGGCCGTGACGGACCCGGCGAGCCGTTCCACTACCCGTCCGTGGTCGCGGACTGGGGGCTCGACTACTTCGCCGCCGAGACCCGGCACACCCGCAAGGCACTGGACCGACTGTCAACCGAACCGGAGGAACCGTGACCAGCAAGACCCTCTTCTCCTGCGCGACGTCCCTGGACGGGTTCATGGCGGGGCCCGGTGGCGACATGCAGTGGCTCCGCCGGCACTTCGGTCCCCATCCCGTCGCCGACGGCGTCGCCGAGCAGACGGGGTCGCTGCTGGTGGGTCGTCGTACTTTCGGCGGCGACGACCCCAACCGCGGCACGGACGACGAAGGCGCGTTCTCCGGGCGGTGGCACGGTCCGCAGTTCGTGCTCACCCACGAGCCACCGCCGTACGACGTGCCCGGGGTGACGTTCGTGACCGATCTCCAGACGGGCGTCGCGGCTGCCCGCGAGGCCGCCGCGGGGCGATACGTCAACGTCCTCGGTGCCGAGGTCGCCCGCCAGTGCCTCGCCGCCGGACTGCTCGACGAGATCCTGGTGTTCGTCACGCCGGTACTTCTCGGCGACGGCACCCGCATCTTCGACTGGCCGGGCGGCCACTCCGTCGACCTGGTGAAGCGCGAGGTCGTCGACGCCCCCACGGGCACCAGCATGTGGTACGACGTCCAGCCCCCGCGTCGAGTCGGCGGAGAGTGACAGCGATATCGCGTCGAGTCGGCGGAGAGTGACAGCGAAATCGCGCCGAGTCGTCGCCTGACAACTCGGTGGACTTGCGGCTTGCGCGGCGCACGGTGGCTGGTGGATAGGTTGCGGGGGTGCTGTCGAGGGTCCCACCCGTGTGGTTGGTGGTGTTCGGCATCCTCTCGGTCCAGCTCGGCGCGGGGATCGCGAAGAACCTCTTCGACGAGGCCTCGCCGACGACCCTGGTGTGGCTGCGGCTGGCGACCAGCGCCGTCGTGCTGGGCGCCGTCGTGCGCCCGTCCCTGCGCCGGCGTACGGCGTACGACTGGCGGGTGGCGGTGGCCTTCGGAGTCACCCTCGGCACGATGAACTGGGCGATCTACCAGTCCTTCGCCCGCATCCCGCTCGGGATCGCGGTGACCATCGAGTTCCTCGGCCCGCTGTCCCTGGCCGTTGCCGGGAGCCGCCGCGCGCGGGACCTCGCCTGGGCCGTCCTTGCTGCGATCGGCGTCACCCTGCTGGGACTCGAGCGGGGACACCTGACGTGGGCCGGCGTCGGGTTCGCGGTGCTGGCGGCGGGCATGTGGGCGGCGTACATCATGCTCAGCGCGGCGACCGGCCGCCGCTGGGCCGGCCTCGACGGACTGACGGTGGCCAGCGTCGTCGCCACGGTGCTGCTCTCGCCGTTCCTGCTCGTGTGGTCGGGGCGCGGGCTCGGGACGCCGCATGTCCTCCTGGCCGGCGCCCTCGTCGGTCTGCTCAGCTCGGTGGTGCCCTACTCGTGCGAGATGACCGCGCTCCGCACCATCCGGCCGTCCGTCTTCGGCATCCTGATGAGCGTCGAGCCCGCGGCGGCGGCGGTGGTCGGGATCGTGGTCGTCCACGAGTTCCTCACCGGGGTGCAGTGGCTGGCGCTCGTCTGCGTCGTGGTCGCCAGTGTCGGTGCCACGCGGTCCGAGTCGCGACTCGCGGCACCGGTCCGCGACTGAGCACTGGCGGGGTCGTCCGCCTGGCGGCCACTGGAGCAACCGCTCAGGCGGACGACCCGGCAGGCAGAGGTCAGACGGGGACCAGGTCGATCCGGCTCTCGGTCTGCGGCCAGCCCACGTCGGCGAAGGCGCGCGCCATCGGCAGGTTGGTGTTGTCGGTGTCGGCGATCAGGACCGTCGCCCCCGAGTCGACCAGCTGGCGGGTCTGCCAGGCCAGCAGCTGCCTGCCGTAGCCGCGACCGCGGTGGTCATGCGCCACGCCCACGAACATCACCACACCGCGGCCGTGGGGACGCAGCAGACCAGAGACCAGCCCGACGACGCGACCAGCAGGGTCGTTCGCGAGGTGGACGGCGGCGACCGGGGCCTCGCCCAGCAGGAAGGCCAGGCTCTCGTGACAGGCCTCGTCGAAGCCCAGCCGGTCGACCACGGACCGGTCGTAGGCGTCGAGCGTGTTGCGCATGACCTCTCGGTGGCAGGCCGCCAGACGAGGGTCGTCGGGATCGTCGAGCCGGTCGAAGGAGAGTGTGGTCCTCTCCTCCTCCGCGAGTCCGCGGGGCGGCTCGAACTCGTAGTGCCGGCGCTCGACCAGCAGCCGCCAGCCCGCGTCGCGGAGCGGGTCGACGAGCCGCGCCAGCGACGTGGAGCCGAGGGTCGCGCCGGTGGGGGCGAAGATCTCGACCTCCTCCGCTCCTCCGGCGACGGCCTCGCGGCTGGCCAGCCGGATCAGCTCGCGAGCCACCTCCGGGTCGGAGGGCAGCCCGAACACGTCGAGGATGAAGGGCTTGCCGGCCGGGGATCCGAAGGCGCCGACCACGCCGAGCGGCTTCGGATCGTCGTCGTACCGCACCGCCCAGACCCACTCAGGGCGGCGTCGGCCGGAGGCGAAGTACTCGCGGAGGTTGTCGTCGGTGCGGATCCGGCGTTGGGTCGGCGAGTCCACGGGGAGCGGGCTCGTGGCGAGCAGGTCGATCGCCTCGTCGACGGAGGCGGGATGGAAGAACTGCAGGTCGGGCATGGGTTCCTCAGATCTGGGAACCGGCCTCGCTCTGGAGGCCGGCGAACGGAGCGGACATCGCGGCCTCCTCTCTCTCGTCGGGAGTCGTGACGCTAGGCGGCGCCGCGGGCGGTGGCAAGCGGGTTTCGACCGACCCGACGATCACGACGCGACGTGCGGCCCGGCGCAGCGTCGAGAGGACCGCCGGCCCGAGGACGACGATGGCGACCGCGTTGGTGATGGCGCGTCCGGTGTCGAACGACCCGGTGGAGGTGATCAGCGTGTACACCAGGAACCGGTGGAGGTTCTCCCCGACCGGGTCGCCCGGCACGAACGACAGCCCCGTGTGACCGGGGACGGAGAGGCCGAGCACGAACGGCCACGACGAGAGGTTGAGCAGCAGGCCGTAGGTGTACGCCGCGACCACGCCGTACGACGCCAGCAGCGCGATCTCCGCGCGACCGGTGGCCCGGCGCGGCAGCAGCCCCGCGCCCATGCCGACCCACGCCGAGCACATCATCTGGAAGGGCAGCCACGGCCCGACTCCCCCGGTGAGCAGCGCCGAGGCGAACAGCGAGGTGCACCCCAGCACGAAGCCGAACCCGGGGCCGAACACCCGCCCGGCCAGGATCAGCACGAAGAAGACCAGCTCGACGCCGCCGGTGCCGGGCGACAGGCCGCGCAGTACGGCGTTCACCGCCGAGAGCACTCCGAGGACGGCGAGCACCCGCGGGTCGAGACCGCCCTCGGTGACCTCGGCGAGCATCACGACGATCACCACCGGGAGCAGCGCCAGGAAGACGAAGGGCGGGCCCACCTGACCGCCCTGCGAGCTGCGCACCAGCAGGGGCCACGCCAGCATCAGCATCCCGGCCACCGACGCGACGGCGAGCACGAGTCCCGACCGCCGGCCGAGGGGTACGGCGTGCGGCCGGGTCATCGCGCCACCTCGTCGACCCGGAGCCAGCCCGGCCCGAGGATCTTGCTCACCTGGGGCGCGAAGGCGGGCGACTCGGTGAGCACCCGGCGCGTCGGCCCGGCCGAGACGACCTCGCCGTCGGCCAGCACCAGCACCTCGTCGGCCGCCTGCGCCGCGAACTCCACGTCGTGGGTCGCCACGAGCACGGCGTGCCGGTCGTCGGCGAGCTGCCGCAGGATCCGGGCGA
>JBAUWD010000096.1:0-5039 GCA_049583575.1 Nocardioides sp. | reverse complement strand
CGGCAGCGCCGACCGGGCCTCGGGCGGCAGCGTGGTGAGGCGCCGGTGGTCCGGGCCGTGGAGACCGATCTCGTGCCCGGCGGCCAGCAGCTCCCGGAGCAGCGCGAGGTGCGGTCGGACCCGGGTGAGGAGCACGAAGAAGGTGGCGGTCGCGTCCGCCTCGGCCAGCACCGCGAGGAGCTGGTCGGTGACACCGGGCGTGGGGCCGTCGTCGTAGGTGAGGACCACCGACCGCGAGGACGGCTCCACGCCGACCACGGAGCTCCCCTCCGGCTCGCTCATGCGATCCGCGAGCCGGGTACCGGATCCGTGGCCAGGCGGCCATGGACGTGACAGTCCTCGCGGCCGCCACCGGGTACGGCGTACGCCGAGCGGGTCGTGCCCTCGAGGACGAACCCGGCGCGGGTCGCGACGCGGCACGAAGCGAGATTGGGTACGCCGTGCTCGAGCTGGACCCGCGCCAGGTCACGCTCTGCGAACGCCCACCGCGTGACCGCGTCGACCATCTGCGTGGCGACGCCGCGGCCGCGCGCCCCTGCCAGGACCCGGTAGCCGATCTTGGCGACCCGGTCGTCCGGATCGATGGCGAACAGGCTGACGTTGCCGACCATCCGGCCGGTCTCGCGGAGCACGGCGTGCCAGGTCGCATGCGTGCCGTCGGACCAGTCGGCACCGTCGCGGCACCACTCCTCGGCCGCTGCCAGGTCGGGGCACGCACGGCCGGGGTTCCACCGGCGTACGTCGGGGTCGTTCAGCAGCTCGAACGCCGCAGGGGCGTCCTCGGGTACCGGCGGCCGGATCACCAGATCGGGCGTGTCGAGCTGCACGAGACCGTCGACGTCACGTCGCCTTGTTCGTCAGGAAGTCGAAGCCGGCCTTGACCAGGGTCCTCGGCCCCCGGTCGGGCTCTGCTGGAGGAAGCTGATCGTCACGGCGCCGTACTCGAGACCGACGTCGTCGAGAGGAGTCGAGGGGATAGGCGTCGGTGGGCTCGGGGGCCACCTGGCACGACGTGACGACGACGCTGTCCAGCTCGATGGTCAGGAACGGCTCGGGCGTGGCCACGCCCGTGCGGCGCGAGGTGCCGTGGTCGGTCAAGGGACCTCCTCGGGGCGTGGGGCCGGGCCAGGACGATTGTGGCCCCACGAGGTGCTCCCGTCGAGCCGCAGCAGTACGCCGGCCCGCGGCGGCAGCAGGAGCCCCTCGTCGCCGACGACGGCAGCGGTCGGTGTCGTGAACAGCAGCTCGCCGGAGCACGGGACCGTCACCGGCTCGTCGCCGAAGCCGACGGCCAGCAGCAACCCTCCGCGCCGGAGCGTGAACAGGCGTGTCTTCTCGTCCGAGGTCGCGTCGAGCGCGGCGAAGGACGGGTCCGTCAGCTCGGGGAGAGCTCGGCGGAGCACCGCCAGCCGCCGGTACACGTCGAGGAGGACGGCGTGCCGCCCGCCCTCGAGCTCGGACCAGTCGAGCTTCGAGCGCTCGAAGGTGGCCGGGTCCTGGGGGTCCGGTACGACGTCCGGGTCCCAGCCCATCCGGGCGAACTCCCTGACCCGACCCTCGGCCGTCACCTTCCCCAGCTCGGGCTCGGGGTGCGAGGTGAAGAACTGGAACGGCGTCGAGGCGGCCCACTCCTCGCCCATGAAGAGCATCGGGGTGAACGGCCCGCACAGGGTGAGCAGGGCGGCGCAGGCCAGCTGGTCGTCGTCCAGGTGTCCGGGCGCGGGGTCCGAGAGCCGGTCGCCACGGGCGCGGTTGCCGACCTGGTCGTGGTTCTGGCTGCACACGACGAGGCGCCACGTGGGCATGTGGGCGGTGTCGACGGGCACCCCGTGGTCGCGTCCGCGGAACGACGACCAGGTGCCGTCGTGGAAGAAGCCGTTCTCGCACACCTTGGCCAGCGCCGAGAGCGGCTCGAAGTCGGCGTAGTACCCGGAGACCTCACCGGTCAGGGCGACGTGCAGGGCGTGGTGGAAGTCGTCGCTCCACTGGGCGTCCAGCCCGTAGCCGCCGCCCTCTCGGGGCGTGACGAGCTCGGGGTCGTTGAGGTCCGACTCCGCGACCAGGGTGAGCGGTCGGCCGAGATGGGCTGACAGGGCCGCGGTCTCGACCGCCATCTCCTCGAGGATGTGCACCGGTGAGGCGTCGACGAGCGCGTGCACGGCGTCGAGCCGCAGGGCGTCCACGTGGTAGTCCGCGAACCACATCCGGACGTTGTCGAGGATGAAGCGACGCACCTCCGTCGAACCCTCGCCGTCGAGGTTGACCAGGTCGCCCCAGGTGTTGCGGCCCGGCTTGAGGTAGGGGCCGAACAGTGGCAGGTAGTTCCCCGACGGGCCGAGGTGGTTGTGGACGACGTCCTGCACGACACCGAGACCCGCGCCGTGGCAGGCGTCGACGAACCGCTGGTACGCCGGCGGGCCGCCGTACGCCTCGGAGACGGCGAACCAGTCGACGCCGTCGTAGCCCCAGTTGTGGGTGCCGTTGAACGCGTTGACCGGCATCAGCTCGACCAGGTCGACGCCGATCGAGCGCAGGTGGTCGAGCCTCTCGATCGCCGAGTCGAGCGTGCCCTCGGGCGTGAAGGTGCCGAGGTGCAGCTCGTAGATCACCGACCCCGGCAGCTGGCGCCCGGTCCAGCGGTGGTCGGTCCACGCGAAGGTCGAGGGATCGTAGGTTCGCGAGCGCTGGTGGACGCCCGCCGGCTGGCGCCGCGACCGCGGATCGGGTCGGGGCACGTCCGAGTCGTCGATCAGGTAGCCGTAGTCGATGTCTCCTTCGGTCGGGTCGGGGACCGGGCCGGTGGGGACCCACCAGTCCCCGCCGATCCGCCGCAGCTCGACGATCTCATCGCCCACCGACAACCGGAGGCGTCCGGGGATCGGCGCCCAGACGGCGAACGGCTCGTGCCGGTGCGTCCAGCAGCTCACGACTCCTCCCGGATCAGCAGCGCGACCGGTTGCTCACCGAGCAGCTCGTGAAGCGCGGCGGCGCCGGCGTACTCGCGACCCGACAGCAGGTCCGCCCACGCGCCGTCGGGGAGTGACAGCGCGGTGTCACCCCAGCCGCGCCCGGCCAGGCCGACCGGCAGGCGGGTGGCCACCGTGAGAGCGCCGCCGCGGTCGAAAGCCAGCACGTGGCCGGCGGCGTCACCGTGGGCCGAGACCGGTGAGTACGTCGTGAACCGGTGCGGCTGGTGGCGCCGCAACGTCAGCGCGGCCTGGGTGACGAGCAGCTTGGCATGCCCGGGGTCGTCGACCGACGTGGTGAGGACGGGACGCTCACCGCCCAGGACGCGCGCCAGCACGTCGCGACGTACGCCGAAGTCGACCGGGCGGCGGTTGTCGGGGTCGACCAGGCTCTGCTCCCACAGCTCGCTGCCCTGGTAGACGTCGGGGACGCCCGGCATGGTCAGGGCGATCGCCTTCGCCGAGAGCGCGTTGCTCCAGCCGGGACCGGCCACCCGCGCCACCAGGTCGTCGAGCAGGTCGCGCACCTCCGGGTCGTCGTACGCCGCGTCGACGGCGGCATGGACGGCTGCCTCGTACGTCCTGTCGGGCGCGGTCCAGCTCGTTCGGTCGCCGGCCTCGCGCATCGCCTTCTCGGCGTACGCCTGGAGACGCTCCCGGGACGCCGGCCAGGCTCCGACCACCGACTGCCAGAGCAGGTTGCCGAAGCCCGGGTCCGGCACGGGCGCGAGCTCGAGCAGGTGGTCGAGCGCCTCGGCCCACACCTCGGGCAGCTCGGCCAGGACGGCGATGCGTGCGCGGACGTCCTCACCGCGCTTGGTGTCGTGGGTCGACGTCGTCGTCATCGCCTGCGGCCGGTCGCGCTGGCGCCTCGCCATGGCCTGGTGGAACTCGTCAACCGTCAGCGACCACTCACCGGGGTCGCCACCCACCTCGGTCAGCGACGCCAGGCGGGAGGTGCGGTAGAACGCGCAGTCCTCGACGCCCTTCGCCATCACGGCACCGCTCGTCTGCTGGAGGCGCAGCGCGGCGGGATGCCCCGGGTCGCCGAGGATCGGGGCGAGCGCGTCGAAGGTGGCGGCGAGCTCGGGACGGCGACGCCGGGCGTCGGCGAACGCCGCGTCGAGGTGCTCTCGTCCGTCGGGGAGGTAGGACCGGTACACCGGGAAGCACGCCAGCAGCTCGGCGACGGCGTCGCCGAGGTGGTCGGTCGAGCCGGTCGAGACCCCGAGCTCGCGGACGACCCGCCGGACCTCCGAGCCGAGGATGCTGTCGGCCACGGCCCGCTTGGCGTCGTGGACGAGCTCGTGCCAGTCGGGGGGCTCGCCGCGCAGGCGCGCGTCGAGGGCGGTCAGCGGTGCCTGGCCGTCGGGATCGGTGAGGACGCGGTCGACCAGCCCGAGCACGTCGTACCCGGTCGTGCCCGCGGTCGCCCAGCCGGCCTCGAGCTGCTCACCGGGCTCGAGGATCTTCTCGACCAGCACGTAGGCGCCGCCGGTCAGAGCCGCCAGGTCGTCGAGGTACGACGCGGGGTCGCGGAGACCGTCGGGATGGTCGACCCGGAGGCCGTCGACGAGACCCTCGTCGAACCAGCGCCGGATCTCGGCGTGCGACTCCTCGAGGACGCGAGGGTCCTCGACCCGGATGCCGGCCAGGGTGCTGACCGCGAAGAACCGCCGGTAGTTGAGGTCGGAGTCCGCCCGGCGCCAACCGACCAGCTCGTAGTGCTGACGGGCGTGGACCAGGTCGGGATCCGTGGTCTCGACAGGCTCGACCGACGGGGCGGGCCCCGCGGTGGTCGAGCTCGTCGAGACCCCCGGCCCAGGGGCGAGCGGGAAGCGGTGGTCGTGGTACCGCAGCTCGTCGCCGACGACCGTCAGGTTCGCGATCCGGCCTTCGGGCCGGAGGTCGTCGTCCCCGACGACAGGGATGCGCACGCGCCCGCCGTCGACGTCCCAGTCGACGTCGAACGCCGCGGCGTACCGCGACGACCGCCCGTGCGCCAGCAGGTCCCACCACCAGGCGTTCACGGCAGGGGTGGCCACGCCGACGTGGTTGGGCACGATGTCGACG
>JBAUWD010000095.1:0-3941 GCA_049583575.1 Nocardioides sp. | reverse complement strand
GGCCAGCCGCGCGAGCAGGGCGTGCCACCGGCCCTCAGCCCGGAGCCCGGTAGCCGCCGCCATCGCCGCGTCGAGCGCGTCGACGTCGGTGCTCACCCCGGCCGCGAGGCGGTAGCCCGTCGGTGTGGTGACCACGAGCTCGGGGCCGAGCTCGGCGAGGCGCTTGCGCAGATCGCCGACCAGGCCGCGTACGGCGACCCGCCAGGTGGTGGGCGGCTCGTCCCAGACGAGCGAGGCGAGGCGCTCGGCGGGCAGGGGACCGGGCTCGAGAGCCAGGGCCGCCAGCACGAGGTGAGCCCGGCGACCACCCAGCCTGGCTCCCTCGACGACGTCGGTCGAGCTCCCCCCGGTGACCGCGACTCCCCCCAGCAGGGCGATGCGCACGCCACGATGATAGGCGCGCCACCGGCCCGTCCGGATCATGGACGGGCCGGTGTGCGCCGTGTGCGGACCGGCGATCAGGGTCGTCCGCAGGTCTTGAAGGGCAGACGGGCGGTGATGCTGGAGTGGGTGCCGCCCTTGGCGAAGACGACCGTCCCCTTGAGCGTGTACGAGTGATCGGCCTTGAGCTTCGCGCCGTCCAGCGATCCGCCCACCTTCTTGGAGCCGAGACGGATCTTCTTGGAGGCGACCTTCCACCCTCGTGCCGGCTTGCCACTCAACGCGACGCGGACCGTGGTCGCGGGCAGGCAGGTGGCAGGACCCGTGAGGCTGACCCGACCGGCGTGACCCTTCTTGTGCACGGTGCGGGTCAGGGCGGAGAGCCTGATCGCCTGCGCCTTGAGGATCTGACCCGTGACGCCGGTCTTCTGAATGCTCCAGACGATGAAGCCACGACCGCTCGCGCTGGTCGAGATCTGCGCCGGCCCGCCGGCCTGGGTCTGACCGACCTTGAACAGGAAGCGTGCCGCGTGTGAGCCGGTGCCGAAGTTGGAGACGGCGAGGCCGCCGCTCTCGGTGCCGACGGAGACCAGGCGACCGCTGCCGTCGGTGGCCGTGTCGAGCGAGAAGATGTCGTTGTGGTCGCCACTCGGCTTCGGCTTGCCGAACGACGTGCCGTTCCAGGTCCACGTGTCCGGCGTGTAGATGGCCTTGGCGCTCACGCCGACCATCCGGATGTGGCCGCCGGCCGTCACCAGGCGCTCCAGGCCGCCCTCGGTGTAGGAGTTGGCGACGTTCTTGAAGCTGCTCCACTTGCTGCCCGTGGAGGACTTCCACGCGACCGCGACCTTGCCGGAGATGGAGCCGTAGGCGCTGGTGGTCAGCACCGTCTGCTTGCCGTTGTCAGCGAGCTGGGCGTTGCCGATGAAGTACGGTCGCTTGAACGTGACCGGGGTCGCGGAGACCGTCGGATAGTAGTAGGCGCGCTGGTCCAGCGTGCCGACCCCGCCGAGCGCCGCCAGGCTGACGCCGCCGCCCTTGTGCGCGATCGCCGACGTGAGCGATCCCAGCGTCGGCGCACCGGGCACCGCCACCGAGGCGCCGAGGGTGCCGTGGGAGACCGTGTTCGTGCCGAAGACCCCGCTGAACTCGCCGCTGTCGGGAGCCACCTGGGCGATCCAGACCAGCTCCACCTGGCCGCCGCTCACGACGACCTTGACGTTGTGGGCCGACGTGTCGCCCAGGGCGCTGGCGGTCTGGATCCCGCCCACGCAGGACTTCGAGGAGAGCTTGAGGACGCAGAGGTGGAGCATCCGCAGGTTCGGGTTGCTCGTGTCGTCGCCGATCCAGCCGACGTACGTCGTGCCGTCCTTCGTGGTGGCAGCGTCGTACCCGTCCAGGGTGACGCCGGACTTGATGGTGATGCTCTTGCCCACCGGGCCGCCGGCGGCGTGGGCGCCGACCGGGACGACGGCGCCGAGGGCGATCCCGAGAGCTGGGACGAGCGTGGACACGAGTGCCCGGTGAGGTCGACGCATGTGCGGGTGCTCCTGACGTGATGGGGTGCCCCGGGCGGGGCACCCCATCACTGCACCAGCGCCGCGTAACGCCGGAGTAACGCCTGGGTCGTCGCACTGGGCGCTGCCGCCTCGCGAGCGAGCTCGCTGCGGCGTTCGCTGCGGTGTCTCGACTCCGCTTCGCGGAGTCGAGACGTCCTCGCTCAGGCGTCGAGGTCCTGCTCGACCAGCGCGGCGATCGCGGCGACGTCCGCCTCGTCGTCGCCGGAGACCTCGACCGTGTCCCCCTTGCCGGCGCCGAGGGTCATGATCAGGAGCGCTGAGCTCGCGTCGACCGGGTCACCGCCCGGTACGCCGATCATCACCTCGGAGTCGAGCTCGCCGGCGGCCTCGGAGATGATCGCGGCGGGGCGGGCGTGCAGGCCGACGGCCGAGCCGACGACGACGGACTGGGTGGGCATGGGTTCTCCTTCGAAGGGGTGGATGGTCAGACGGTGGCCACGTCGGTGCTGATCGGCCACACGGTCTTGGCGGTGATCACCGCGAAGGCGCCGACGGCGACGCCGGCCGCCAGCGCGACCAGGTAGCCGGGGACGTCGTGCACGGCGAACAGGACGAAGATGCCGCCGTGCGGCGCCCGGACGGCGACGTCGAACAGCTCGGCGAGACCGCCGGTGACCGCGCTGCCGATCATGATCGACGGGATCACCCGCAGCGGGTCGGCCGCCGCGAACGGGATCGCGCCCTCGGTGATGAACGACGCGCCGAGCAGCCAGCCCGCCTTGCCGTTCTCGCGCTCGGCGACCGTGAAGAGGTTCGGTCGGAGCACCGTGGCCAGGGCGAGCGCGATCGGCGGCACCATCCCGGCCAGCATGACCGCGGCCATGATCTTGAGCTCCGGGGCGTCGGAGTTGGCGGCCGCGGCGGTGCCGAGCCCGGCGACGGCGAAGCTGTAGGCGACCTTGTTGAGCGGCCCGCCCATGTCGAAGGCCATCATCAGGCCGAGGATGACCCCGAGCAGCACGGCGTTGGAGCCGGTCATGTTGTTGAGCCCGTCGCTGAGGTGGTTCATCACCCAGGCGATCGGCCTGCCCAGCACGATCAGCATCAGCAGACCGCCGACGATGCAGGTGACGAGCGGGATCACGAGCACCGGCATCAGGCCGCGCGCCCACGACGGCACGGATCGCTGCGCCAGCCAGTGCGCGATGAGTCCGGCGAGGACGCCGCCCACGATCGCCCCGAGGTAGCCGGTCACCGGGATCGTGACCGGGGAGGATGCGGTGTCCTGGACGTTGAACAGGTTGGCCGCGAGCGCACCGAGGACGAACCCGGGCGCGATGCCGGGCCGGTCGGCGATCGCGTAGGCGATGTAGCCTCCGAGGGCCGGGATGAACAGCAGGAACGCGGTCTTGCCGATGATGAAGAAGAGCGCTCCGAGATAGGCGAAGAACCCCGAGCTGAGCAGTGCATGGTGGAGCCCCAGCTGCGCCGTGCTGGGCAGGTCGAAGACCGTGTTGTGCACCGCGATCTGCCCGTAGGCGTCGTTGCTCGCGATCTCGTAGCCACCGAACAGGAACCCGAGGGCGATCAGCAGACCGCCGGCGGCGACGAACGGGATCATGTAGGAGACGCCGGTCATCAGCACGCGGCGCACGCGCGCACCCCACGACTCCTCGACGCCGCTGGCTCCGGTCGCCTCCGTCGCCGAGCCTTCGACGTGCGGCGCGTTCGGATCGTCGGCGTACCGAAGGGCCTCCGCGATCATCGCGTCGGCTTCGTCGATCGGGCGCTTCACGCTCGAGCTGACCACCGGCTTGCCGGCGAACCGCCCCCGGTCGCGGACGCCGACGTCGACGGCGAAGATCACCGCGGAGGCGGCCGCGATCGTCGCCGGGGACAGTGGCTTGGAACCGGCGGAGCCCTGGGTCTCGACGGCGATCGGAACGCCGGCCCTGCCCGCCGCCGCCTCCAGGGCCTCGGCCGCCATGTAGGTGTGTGCGATGCCGGTGGGGCACGCGGTCACCGCAACGAGGGACCGGC
>JBAUWD010000094.1:0-3514 GCA_049583575.1 Nocardioides sp. | reverse complement strand
CGGCCGGGCTGGTCACTCCGGACGTGGTCGTGGTCGCCGCCTCCGGCACCAGCGGCGCGGGCCGGGCGGCCAGGTCGCACCTCCTCGGCAGCGAGGTGATGGGCAACGCCACGGCGTACGGCGTGGGCGGCACGCACCGCCATACGCCGGAGATCGTCCAGAACCTCGGGGCGCTGACCGACCGGCCGGTCACCGTCAGCTTCACCCCGCTGCTGGTGCCGATGTCGCGCGGGATCCTCGCGACGTGCTCGGCACCGCTGTCGCACCCCGGCACCACGACGGACGAGGTGCGCGAGACCTACCTCCAGGCGTACGACGCCGAGCCCTTCGTGCGCCTGCTGCCGGAGGGGGAGTGGCCGCAGACCAAGTCCGTGCACGGCAGCAACGCCTGCCACCTGCAGGTCGCCGTCGACGCGACCGCCGGGCGGCTGGTGGTCGTCGGTGCGATGGACAACCTGGCCAAGGGCACCGCCGGGGGAGCGGTCCAGTCGATGAACCTCGCCCTGGGGCTGGACGAGACCCTCGGCCTCACCACGGTCGGAGTCGCGCCGTGAGCGTCACCGCGCCCGTGGGCTTCCGGGCGTCCGGCGTCGCGGCAGGGTTGAAGGCGAGCGGCGGCAAGGACGTCGCGCTCGTGGTGAACGACGGACCGTCGTACGCAGTCGCGAGCGTGTTCACCGCCAACCGCTGCCAGGCCAACCCCGTGCTGTGGAGCAAGGAGGTCGTCAAGGACGGCACCGTGCGGGCGGTGGTGCTGAACTCCGGCGGCGCCAACTGCTACACCGGGCCGGACGGCTTCCTGACCACGCACGCCGTTGCCGAGCGCGTCGCCGCCCACCTCGGCACCGGTGCCATCGACGTCCTGGTCTGCTCGACCGGCCTGATCGGCCTGGCCAACGACCGGTCCGTCTTGCTCGCCGGCGTCGACGCGGCGTACACCGCGCTGGACCCGGCCGGAGGTGGGGACGCCGCCACCGCGATCATGACCACCGACAGCGTCCCCAAGCAGGTGGTCGTCGACGGGGCGGGATGGTCGGTGGGCGGCATGGCCAAGGGCGCCGGGATGCTCGCGCCCCAGCTGGCCACGATGCTCGTCGTCCTGACCACCGACGCGGTCGCCTCGCCGGACGACCTCGACACGGCGCTCCGGGCCGCGACGCGGGTCAGCTTCGACCGCCTCGACTCCGACGGCTGCATGTCGACGAACGACACCGTCGCGGTGCTCGCGAGCGGGGCGAGCGGCATCACGCCGAGCCTGCCCGACCTGACCGACGCCCTGACCCGGGCCTGTACCGACCTCGCCATGCAGCTGCTCGCGGACGCCGAGGGAGCCGACCACGAGATCGCGATCACGGTCCTTCACGCGCTCACCGAGGACGACGCGGTCGAGGTGGCCCGCTCGATCGCCCGGAGCAACCTCTTCAAGGCGGCGGTCTTCGGCAAGGACCCCAACTGGGGCCGGGTCCTCGCCAGCATCGGCACGACGCGGGCCGCCTTCGACCCCGCCGACCTCGACGTCGCGATGAACGGCGTGTGGGTGTGCCGGCACTCCACGCCGGCCGCCGACCCCGCCTCCGTCGACCTCGCCCCGCGCGAGGTGACGGTCACGGTGGACCTCAAGGTGGGTGACGCACGGGCGACGGTGTGGACCAACGACCTGACGCACGCCTACGTGCACGAGAACTCGGCGTACAGCTCATGACCGAGACCCAGGAGATGAGCCAGGCCAAGGCGGTGACGCTGGCCGCTGCCCTACCCTGGCTGAAGCGCTACCACGGCAAGGTCGTCGTGGTGAAGTACGGCGGCAACGCGATGTCCGACGACACCCTCAAGCGCGCCTTCGCCGAGGACGTCGCGTTCCTGCGGTTCGCGGGGTTCAAGCCGGTCGTCGTGCACGGAGGCGGGCCGCAGATCTCGGCGATGCTCGACCGGCTCGGCATCGAGTCGGAGTTCCGCGGCGGGCTCCGGGTGACGACCGCGCCGGCGATGGACGTGGTCCGGATGGTGCTGGTCGGTCAGGTGCAGCGCGAGCTCGTCGGGCTGATCAACGAGCACGGGCCCCTCGCGGTCGGGCTGTCCGGTGAGGACGCCGGCCTCTTCACCGCGAAGCGCACCAACACCATCGTCGACGGCGAGGAGGTGGACCTCGGCCTGGTCGGCGAGGTGGCCCGCGTGCGCCCCGAGGCGGTGCTCGACCTGGTCGCGGCGGGGCGCATCCCGGTCATCTCGTCGGTGGCACCCGACGAGGCCGGCACGGTCCACAACGTGAACGCCGACACCGCCGCGGCGGCGCTCGCGGTCGCGCTCGGTGCCGAGAAGCTGCTCGTCCTCACCGACGTCGAGGGGCTCTACCGCGACTGGCCCGACAGCGACGACGTGATCGGTGAGATCAGTCCGGAGGCCCTGGCCGAGCTGATGCCGTCGCTCGCCTCCGGCATGGTCCCGAAGATGGGCGCCTGCCTGCAGGCCGTGCAGGGTGGCGTACCGCGGGCGACGGTCGTCGACGGCCGCGAGCCGCACGCCGTACTGCTCGAGCTGTTCACCGACGAGGGCGTCGGCACCCAGGTGCTGCCCGGCGTCGCCACCCGGACCAGGAAGGCACGGTCATGAGTCCCACCAGCCGCGAGCGCTACGCCGCCGCGCTGATGAACACCTTCGGCCCGCCCCAGCTCGTGCTCAGCCGGGGCAAGGGTGCCCACGTCTGGGACGAGGACGGCCAGGAGTACGTCGACCTCCTCGGTGGCATCGCCGTGAACGCGCTCGGCCATGCCCATCCGGCCGTCGTCGAGGCGGTGACCCGCCAGCTCGCGACGCTCGGGCACGTGTCGAACTTCTTCGCCACCGAGCCGCAGATCGCCCTCGCCGAACGCCTGCTCGCGCTGCTCGGGCGCGACGGCCGGGTCTTCCTGACCAACTCCGGTGCCGAGGCCAACGAGGCGGCCCTCAAGCTCACCCGTCGTACCGGTCGCACGCACGTGGTCGCTGCCGAGGGCTCGTTCCACGGCCGCACGATGGGCGCGCTGGCGCTGACGTCCAAGGCCGCCTACCGCGAGCCGTTCGAGCCTCTTCCGGGACCCGTCGACTTCGTCCCGTACGGCGACACCGCGGCGCTGGCGTCGGCCGTCACCGAGCACACCGCGGCCGTGCTGCTCGAGCCGATCCAGGGGGAGGCCGGTGTCGTCGTCCCGCCCGCCGGCTACCTCGCCGACGCCCGCCGGATCACCCGCGACCGCGGGGCGCTGCTGTGGCTCGACGAGGTGCAGACGGGCATCGGTCGCACCGGCGAGTGGTTCGCGGGCGCCAGCGCGGTCGAGCCCGACGTCGTGACCGTGGCGAAGGGCCTGGGTGGCGGCATCCCGATCGGTGCCTGCATCGGGCTGGGCGAGGCCGCGAGCCTGCTGCAGCCCGGCCAGCACGGCACCACCTTCGGTGGCAACCCGGTCGCGTGCGCGGCCGCCCTGGCCGTGCTCGACACGATCGAGGGCGATGGCCTGCTCGCGCGCGTCACCCACGT
>JBAUWD010000093.1:0-4087 GCA_049583575.1 Nocardioides sp. | reverse complement strand
GGCTCGAAGGGCGGCGGGGGAGGCGCGGCCTCGGTCTGGCGTGCCAGCCAGGTCACGTCGTCGCTGCCGTCGTGGAAGATCGGCATCCCGGCCTGGGTCGCCAGCCCCTCCTCGGGCGGGTCCTCCGGCGGTGGCGCAGTCTCCTCGGCTGCGGCTTCGGGCGTGCCCGCCGCGTCGGCCTCCGCCGCGGACTCCGCCGCGGCCTGCGTGGTCTCGAGGTCACCGGCCGTCCGGTCGGTCGCGAAGTCGCCCTCACGGACCAGGGGGTCGGGCAGCGGCGGCAGGGTGACGGTCTCGTGGCCCCTCCGGGGATGCTTGATCCGTGCCAGCCACGCCTCGGCAGAGGTCGCCGAGGCGCCGAGGAACGCCCGCAGCGAGTCGCTGACGTAGGCCGCCGAGACGTCGACGTCGCCGCCGCGGTTCAGGACGTGGTCGCACAGCGAGTCGAGCGTGCGCGGGATCCCCGCCCGGACCTGACGTGGCCGCAGCACGTGCTCGTGCTGCGAGGGTGCCGCGGGTACGGCGGACCTGCTGACGCCGGCCCACTTGCCGGTCAGCCCGGCGTACAGCAGTCCGACGAGGTCGACGACGTCCGCCGACAAGCGCCCGGCCGGCAGCCCGTGCAGGGCCGCGTCGACCGCGAACCCGATCAGGCGTACGCCGCCGTCCTGGTCGATGAGGACGTTCTCGGGGACCAGGCGGCCGTGCGCCACGCCTGCGTCGTGGGCGAGCGCGACGGTGTCGGCCACCTCGGCGACGATCCATGCGGACACGGTCGCCGACAGCGGGCCGCCGTCGGCGAGCAGGATGTCGAGGCTCGTCCCGGAGCCCCACTCGTTCACCACGAAGCACCGGTCGTCGGCCTCGTCGATGTCGAGCACGCGGAGCATCCGCCGGTCGAGCACGGTCGCCGACGTGCGCGCGGCCTCGCGCAGCAGCGGGGCGCGCTCGTCGGTGACGGGGATGATGTGCACGGCGACGTCGCGCTGCAGCACCGAGTCGAACGCGCGCCAGAAGCGACCGCCCGCGCTCTCGGTCAGCAGGTCGGTCAGTCGGTACCGGTCGGCGAGCACGTCGCCGGGCCGGGTGTGCTCAGGCACCCTCTCCCCTTCCGGTTGCCCGCAGGGGCAATCCTAGGAGGCTCGCGCCCTCGGGCGTCTCCTGAGCATGGTGTCGATCACTGCGGACACCTCGCGGAGCCGCATGGCACGGGCCAGGGCGAGGAACACGACGACATCCACCGCCCCCAGGACCACCAGCCGGAGGCCCGCGACGAGGTGGGAGACGCCGTCGTCGTGACCGGGCAGGAGGAGCCCGACCGCCCACGCGGCGCCGGTGGACACCGCGGCCGCGATCAGCAGCCGGAGCAGGAACCTGGTGAGCTCGCCGGTCTCGAGCCCGCCGAGGCGCGCGCGCAGGACGAGATAGGACAGAGCCGAGCCGAGCACGTACGACGCGACGTACGCGACGACCAGGGCCGGCGAGGTCTGGCGCGGGGTCGCCCCGCTGACGAGGACGACCGCGACGGCGACGTTGGTCGCCGAGACGGCGCACTGGATGTAGAACACGGTGCGGTTGAGCTCGAGCGCGTAGAAGCCGCGCAGCATCAGGTAGTGCACCGTGAAGAACACGATGCCCGGGCCGAACAGGACCATCGACGGCACGTAGTGGTCGAAGGTGGTGGCGGTGGCGCCGTACCCGAACAGCACCTTGGCGGCGTCGTACGCCAGGAGGGGCAGGGCCAGCGCGAAGGGGACGACGACGGCGAGGGCGGTGCGGAGGGTGCCGGCCAGCGTGCCGGCGAGCCCGCCGAGGTCGCCGTCGGCCGCCTTCGCCGACAGCCGGGGCAAGATGGCGGTGGCCAGCGACACGGTGATGATCGCGTGCGGCACCATCACGAAGAGGAAGGCCCCGGCGTAGACGGTGTAGCCGGTCGCGTCGGGTGACGTGGTCGGGTGACCGCACCCGCCGTGCGCCGTACCGCCGGAGGCGAGGCGGACGACCACGGTGTAGGCGACCTGGTTGACCACGACGAAGAGCACGGTCCAGATCCCGAGCCGCAGGGTGTGGCCGAGGCCCGTGTGCCGGAAGTCGTACCGCGGCCGGAAGCGGACGCCGGCCTCGCGCAGGAACGGGACCAGGATCAGCACCTGGACGGCGATGCCGAGGGTCGCCCCCGCGCCGAGGACGAGCTCCTGCGTGCCGGAGTACGCCGCGCCGCGGTCGGCGGTCGCCAGCGGCCCGAACCAGACCAGGTAGAGCACGAGGACCGCGACCGAGATGACGTTGTTGGCGATCGGGGCCCACATCATCGGGCCGAACCGCCCACGGGCGTTCAGGACCTGGCCGAGCAGCGCGAACATCCCGTAGAAGAAGACCTGCGGCAGGCAGTAGCGGGCGAAGGCGATCGCCGAGTCGCGCTGCGCCGCGAGACCCGGGCAGTCGTAGGAGTCGTTCAGGTAGAGGCGCATCACCAGGGGCGCGGCCAGCACCAGGAGCACGGTCACCACGCCGAGGAACAGCATCGCCAGGGTGATCACCCGGTCGGTGTAGGCGGCACCCCCGTCCGTGTCGCCCTTCTGGGCACGCACCAGCTGCGGCACGAGGACGGCGTTGAACACCCCGCCGGCCAGCAGGATGTAGAGCATGTTGGGGATGGTGTTGCCGATGTTGAACAGGTCGGCGTGCAGCTCGTTGCCGATCGCGGCGGCGAGGAGCAGGTTGCGCAGGTAGCCGCTCATCCGCGAGACGACGGTGCCCGACGCCATCACCGCGGACGACGCGAGGATCCCGCGGCTCTCCGAGACGTCGCTCATGGAGTGCTCACGACGCGCGGCTCCGCACGATCCGGCGTACCACGCGCAGGACGATCGCGGCGAAGAGCAGGCCGACGCCGACGCCGATGATCACCCAGATCAGCTGGCTCACCTGCTCGGCGCGCATCGGGAAGCGGTCGGTCGAGCCCAGCGGCCTGCCGTCCTGGTTGGTCAGCTCCAGCGTCACGTTGTGGACGCCGAGGACGTGCGTGGTCGCGGTGAGCAGCACGGTGGTCCGCCCGTGGGGTGGGAGCTGGACGGTCTCGCCGCCGGTGATCTGGAGCCTCGGATCGGCGACGGCCCGCACCTTCACGGTGACCGGGACGTCGAGGTCGTTGCTCACCAGGGCGGAGAAGCGGCCGGAGTCGCTGGCCAGCGTGACCGTCTCGGGTGCGGACAGCGTGATGGCGCCGAGGTTGCGGTCCACCCAGTCGGACGTCGCGCGCATGCGGGCGAGAGCGCCGTACGGGTCCTGGGCGGCGGTGTAGGAGGCGTTGCCGGTCGCCTCCTCGAAGAGTCGTCGGCGGACAACGGTGTTGCCGGTGAGCACCGACTGCAGCACTCTGCCCTGGTCGAGCGCGTGGTTGGCCGCGGTGTAGAGCTGCGGACCGAGGGCAGGCGTGTCGGTCGACGGTGGTCGCAACCGGGTGTCGCTGAGGCGGGTGACCGGACCGACGGAGGCGCCGTCGAGAGTCGTGAGGCGGACCCAGGGCACGTCGAGCCCGGCGAAGAACGCCGGGCCGATCGGATGCCGCAGATGGATGGGCAGCTGGACGACGAGCGGCTGCTGGTGGTCGAGGAACCGCAGCGCCGCCTCGCTCAGGATGCGCTGCCGCAGGGCGAGTGGGCTGAGCGGGTCGATGGGACCGGGACCTCCCGCGACGGCACCCGACGACGTGAGCACGAGCCGGCGCCCGTTGACGCGGTTGACCGGGCCGGTGCGGCCGGTCACCGCAGTGTCGTCGAGCAGGACGGTCGTGTCGTGGGGGAGCGCGGTGAAGGTGGAGGCGGCCATCCGGTGGTCTGGCGGGACCACCGCGCTGCCCAGCGGAAGTCCCCAGGCGTCCAGGGAGTGGCCGGTCCGGCGGAACGCCGCGCTCAGCAGCGGAAGGTCCAAGCGGGCGGCGCTGTCGACCGCGAGGTCGCCGTACGGCAGCCCCAGGAGCTCGGCGGTGCCGGCGTCGAGCAGGTGGTGGACGTGGTGCAGCCAGCGTTTCGCCACGCGCGCGGTCGTCGAGGGGGCGGAGGCCGCCGCGGTGCCCGTGGACGAC
>JBAUWD010000092.1:0-3176 GCA_049583575.1 Nocardioides sp. | reverse complement strand
CGCCTGCAGGGCGAGCATGCTGATGCCGCGGCGCAGCCCACGGACCAGGTCTCCCGCGGCGAACTCCGTCCGCATGGCCAGCACCGCCAGGGCGACGTCGTGGTCGGTGAGCAGCCGGCGCACCTCGGCGCCGGTGACGACCTCGAGGAGGCGCGCGGCCGGGTCGACCATGATCAGCACGCTGCGAGAGGGCACCGCCAGCGCGGCGTGGAGCCGCTCGGCGTACTGGCGCGGGTCACCCTCGGCGGCGCCGACGAAGACGGAGAACTCGAAACGCGAGACCCGCTCGGCGGCGCGGATGCTCTGGTCGAGAGCGACCCGTTGGGAGGCGCTGAACTCGCGGGCCACCGCGATCACCAGGTGCCGCTGGCGCCGCCGGTGTCGCGACCGGCCTCCGGACCGTCGTCCTGGCCGGCCGCCGACGACTCCAGCTCGCCCGTGCCGCGACGGCCCCCGAACCACTGGTCGTCGGTCTTGACGCCGGCCGGAGCGACCGACTCGCCGCGCACCACTCCCGGGATGTAGATCGCGCCGAGGATGCCGATGGTGATGAGCACCGGGATGCCGACGAACAGCAACAGGTCGTGCAGCACCGGGACCGACTTGGGGTCGCTCCAGCCGTCGGGTACGTCGGCGAGGGCCGGACCGGCGTACGTCAGAGCGAGCAACGTGGCAGACCCCACAACGAGCGCGGCCCGGCGCGGGAGGCGTGAGTTCGAGGTCACGCGATGAGGATACTGGTAGCCATGCCGGCGACTCTCAACGCGTTCTCCGATCTCGACTGGAGCGGGGCGGGCAAGGTGGTGGCCGCGAAGTCCGGGGCCCTGCTCGCCCTGGTCGTGATCGGCCTGGTCCTCCAGTTCGTGTTCCATCGGCTGATCGACCGCCTCGTACGCCGGGCCGAGGAGGGCGTCCTGCCCGACCGGCTGACGCAGGCGACGCTCGGCCGCAACGGCGCGCAGCCGCCGCCGGGCTCGACCCGGCGGGTGCAGCGCGCGAAGACGATGGGCAGCCTGCTCAAGAGCATCACGTCCGGTGTGGTGGTGGCCGTGATCTTCACGATGATGCTGAGCGCCGTGGGCCTCGACATCGGCCCGGTGCTCGCGAGCGCGGGCATCCTCGGTGTGGCGCTCGGCTTCGGGTCGCAGACCCTGGTCAAGGACTTCCTCTCCGGCATCTTCTTGATCTTCGAGGACCAGTACGGCGTCGGCGACGTCGTCGACGTGGGCTCGAGCCTGACCGGCACCGTCGAGGCGGTCAGCCTCCGCGTCACCCGCCTCCGCGACACCAACGGGACGGTCTGGTACGTCCGCAACGGCGAGCTCCTGCGCGTCGGCAACATGAGCCAGAACTGGGCCCGCACCGTCCTCGACGTCCAGTTCAGCGCCAAGGAGGACCTCGCGCACGTACGCCGGGTCCTGTCCGAGGTCTCCG
The DNA here is from genome assembly GCA_049583575.1 of Nocardioides sp. Lineage (GTDB taxonomy): Bacteria > Actinomycetota > Actinomycetes > Propionibacteriales > Nocardioidaceae > Nocardioides. The sequence continues at coordinate 1,742 of JBAUWD010000092.1, read as the reverse complement.
ACGACCTCTGGAAGGACGAGGAGTTCGAGGGTGTGATCATCGAGGAGCCCGAGGTGTGGGGCATCCAGGAGGTCACACCGGATGCGGTGACGATGCGCGTCACCCTCAAGACCGCTCCCCTGCAGCAATGGCGGGTGGCCCGGGTGCTCCGCGAGCGGATCAAGCGTCGCTTCGACCACGAGGGCATCCGGGCGCCGTACCCGACCTCCGTCGTGATGAGACCCTCGTCGGGCGGCGACGAGCCGGCCGCCATGGCCTCCGACTCAGGGGACGCGTGACGGGTCGAGCCTGACCACGTCCGTGCCCGCGAAGTCGACGATCCAGACGCGGCCGCGGTAGGCGGCCAGCACGAAGGGGTTGCCGACCCCGCTCGCGAACGGCTTGCCCGAGGCACCGGGCCCGAAGCGCCGCACCATGCCGTCGGCGTCCGGCACCCACGCGACCCCGGCCACGACGCTGCCGTCCTCGGGGTGTGTGCCGGCCCGCTGCCTGGCGATCACGCGCCCGCTGCGTGCATCGAGCTCCCAGACCTGGTCCGCGACGTTCACCCACACGTGGCGGGCGTCGTACGCGGTCCAGCCGGCGGGGCCGGGCGTGTGGATCCGCCTGGTCACCCGCGACGTCGCGGTGTCGATGCCGACGATGCCGCCGGCGCCGGTGCCGACCCACACGCTGCCGGCGCCGGGGGCGATCCCGGTCGGACTCCCCCCGACCTGCACCGTCGTCACCTTCCCGGAGGCGGCGTCGACCCGCGAGACCGTGCCGTCCGCGAAGTTCGTCACCCAGGCCGCCCCCGCCGCGTAGGTCACGTCGTACGGCGAGCCTCCGACGCGATAGGTGTGCTCGACCCTGCCGGCGCGGGCGTCCACGCGCGTCACCTGCGCGCTGCCGTAGTCCTCCACCCAGACCGAGCCTCCGCCGAAGGCCAGCCCACACGGCTTGGTGCCCACCTTGATGCTGTGGCCGACGTGGAGGGTCGTGGGGTCGACCGCAACCAGGTCGTCGTTGCCCAGGTCGCTGACCCAGACCCGACCCGCGGCACCGAGGATGCCGCAGGGCTGTGACCCCGTGGTGACCCGACCGGTCACCCAGGCCGGGTCGTGTGGGGCTGGCGAGCTCGGGGATCGGCTCGCCCGCGAGCCGGACGTCGGGTGCGTGGCCGGTGCTGCGGCGCCGCCTGCGGTCGAGCCGCAGGCCGAGACGGTCAGGAGCAGCACGAGGACGCCCCACGGTGAGGTTCGCATGCCGGGGAGATTACTACCAACTTGAACTAATGACATGCGAGTGGCGCCCACCTCGTAGCCTGGGCCCATGCCGTTGGAGTTCCGGGGACCGTTCCTCCTCGTCTTCGCGGTCGACTCCCAGCTCGGAAGCCTCCTCCAGGCCACGATGCGCGACTGCCCACTCACGCCGGAGGAGTTCGCGGTCACCAGCGTGCTGAACCTGTCGGGCCCCACCCGGCCCGGGGAGCTCGCCTCCCTGACCGGACTGCGCCCCACCTCGATGTCGAACTACCTGCGCAGGTTCGAGGAACGCCGTCTCGTCCGCCGGCGGACCGACCCCACCGACCGGAGGGCCAGCCTGGTCAGCCTGACCCCGAAGGGCACCCGGCAGACGGTGGCCTGCTTCCCCGGCTTCGAAGCCGCCATCGTCGCGTTCCGGAAGGCACTGGCGGACGAGGGTGTGCAGGAGGCCGACCTGCTCGCCGCGCTCGAAGGCGCCAGCCGGGCCCTGACGGTCGC
>JBAUWD010000091.1:0-2781 GCA_049583575.1 Nocardioides sp. | reverse complement strand
CTTCCCGCCGCTCTCGAAGGAGACACCGGACGCCGAGGGAGTCCTCGCCACGTGGTTCGTCAGCGAGGGCTCCACGGTGGTCCGGGACCAGCTCCTCGCCGAGGTGCAGGTGGACAAGGTCGCCGCGGAGGTACCCGCTCCGGTCGCGGGCGTCGTCCACCTGATGGTCGGCGAGGAGGCCGTGGTGCGGCAGGGGCAGCCCATCGCCCGGATCGACTGAGCGCGAGGGCGCGGCGTGCCCGGTGGGCTCAGCGCACCGTGAAGTGGGTCGACCCCACGCTGTGGTACTGGTCCGTCAGCAGGTAGTGGGCGGTGTAGTGGCCCGGCGGCAGCGGCCAGGGCTTGCCCTGCTGGTCGCGGCCGAACACGATCCGGCCGTGGGTGCTGGGCGGCAGCGCTCCCGAGTCGTGTCCGCCGGTGTAGGCCCACACCAGGTAGCTGTCCTTCTCCGGGTCGTCGGCGCCGGCGCGGTAGACCGCGACCCAGTCCCAGCGGTTGGCCGGCCCGTGGGTCCAGCTCACCGTGATCGGCTGCCCGACCGCGTAGGTGGACGCGTCGGTGGTCAGGCGGATCCGCCCCGCACGAGGTCGCACGGTGAGCCGGTTGGTCGCGACGACTGCGCCGTCCGGGTCATGGAGCGCCACCCGATAGGTCCCGGGCTTCAGCCGGCGCGTGTGCACCGACACGGTTCCCGACCCTCCGCTGACGGGGTACGACCGCGTGGAGTGACCGGTCAGCGTGATGCGACCGCCGTCGTCCCCCTCCGGCAACCGGTAGGTCGCCGTCAGGTCGTCGCCCCGGGTCACGAGCCGGCTCGAGAGGGCGACCGTGGTCGGGATGGGCACCGGTGTCACGCGCAGGCGCGAGAGGACGGCGCGGTGGTCGGACGTCCACTTCGGGTACCCCAGGTCGACGCCCGGTCCGCCCTTCTCGCCCACCACCTGGCTGCTCGTCACGTCGACCGGGCCTCCGACGTACGCGTAGTCGATCCGGCGCGGCGTGCCGTGGCTCCCGGCGACGCCGCCCCAGGTGTTGCCGGGGTCGGTGGCCGGGTCCGGATGCGCGACCCGGTAGGAGTCGTGGAGTCCCGCGGCTGCGAGCGCCTCGCTGACCGGCCAGTCGACGGGGCCGACGCCTCCGTGCTGGGCGGCGGTCTGCGCCGTCCAGTCCAGGTGCGACGGCTCGTTGAGGTCGCCGGTCAGGAGCAGCGGCCAGCCGTCGCCGAGCAGCTGCTTCGCCGACGGGATCAGCGTCTCGATCGTCGACAGGCGGTCCTGCTTCTCGGTGGCGAGCACGTCGGCGACGGACGCGCCCCGGTTGAGCCGGTTCGGACCGTCCTGCACGTAGTCGAGGTGGGTGTTGATCATCGCCACCGCCTCGCCGGGGCGGACCTCGATGTAGGCGTACAGGCCGTGCGCTCCGGACGGCTCGAGGATCGGGTACTTCGACAGGATCTGGAGCCCGAGGTCGTAGTAGGGGTACCCGGCCGCGGCGGCGATCTTCGGCAGTCGGTTGTAGGACTCCAGGACGCCGACCACATCGGCACCGACGTCGGCCATCACCGCGTCGGTGGACGGCGAGCCGCCGTACTCCACGTTGAAGACCAGCACGGACAGCGACAGCGGCCCGGCCGTCTGCGCGTCCGTCGAGGTGGAGGGCGGCACCGTGGGCCGGTGCCCGCCCGAGTCGGTGGAGCCGCCACAGCTCGCGAGCGCACCGACCGAAAGCGCCACCGACAAGGTCACGAGAGACGAGCTGAGGCGTCCCATGGCGGGCCCCGATCGGAGTAGGGACTGAACGTTCAGTCAGGCCCACGATAGGAGAGAGACGTCGCCCGTGTCACCAGGGACCATCCGTCCCGGTCAGCGCGACCAGACCGGGGCCACCTCCTTGCGGTAGCGGCGTCCGAAGATCCCGCCGATCATCGCCAGCACCGGGCGCGGCACGGTGGCGGCGAGGGCCGCCCTCTCCTCCTCGGTGGCGCCGTCCTGCACCCAGGTGAAGAAGACCCCGGCCCTGGCCGGCCCGACCCGCCGGCTGAACTTCTTGCCCATCTCCTTGAGCACCGGGTCGCCCTCGTGCGCCGTGAGCGCCGACTCGGTCTCGTTCTCCTCGTGGTCGAGGTGGGTCACCGTGGTCGCCTGGAGCGCCCGCATGGCGGCTCCGGCGGCGTCGGCGTCCGCGCGGGTCGCCGTACGGCGCAGCGTCGCCATCGCGCCACGAGCGGTCGCGAGGTCGGCGGCCATCTGCTCGTGCTCGGCGTCGAACGACGCGATGGTCGGCTCCGAGATGCCGATGGCCTGCATGGCCGGCCAGGCGATCTCGTGCTCACCCTCGTGATGCTCGGTGAGCTGGGCGTCGAAGTTGAGCCACGCCCGGTGCAACGCCTCGGCGCGCTCGCGATCTCCGTCCGCGAAGGCGTCGAGGGCGCGCCGGAAGCGGTCGAGGTCGCGGCGGACCGCACCGTGGATGACCTTGTTCATGCTCATGCGCGTGGTCGCAGTCATGCCGCCACGCTAGACGCCGTCCGGGTCAGGACGGAAGGTCGAGCCGGGCGAGACGCTCGGGGTCGGCGAGGATGTTGATCTCGACGATCCGGCCGTCGCGGTACACCGGGCTGAACACCGACACGGGGCGGCCGTCGCGCAGCGAGAGCATCCCGACGACTCCGTTGACGAGCACCGGTCGCTGCTCCTGCTCGTGGCCCGCGCGCCGGAACGCCGTGGCCTGCGAGGCGACGGCCAGCGCGCCGCGGATGACCGTGGAGGCGCCGCCCGGCCC
>JBAUWD010000090.1:0-3083 GCA_049583575.1 Nocardioides sp. | reverse complement strand
GCCCACAGCCGCCCGACGAGGCCGGACAGCCGTTCGGCGGCGGCCAGTCGGCGCGCGTCCGAGAAGGTCCAGGCGGCGCCCCTCATGGCGAGCGCCTCCGGCGTCGGCACCCGGTCGCCGCGGTGGGCGTCGACGACCTGGGAGCGCAGGTCGACGAGCACCGACGGGATGTCGATCAGCACCGGACAGACCTCGAAGCAGGCGCCGCACAGCGTCGACGCGTAGGGCAGCGAGTCGGTCCGGTCGTCGGCTCCGACGCCCTTCAGCAGCGGGTTGAGGATCGCGCCGATCGGGCCCGGGTAGACCGAGCCGTACGCGTGCCCGCCCACGCGCTCGTAGACCGGGCACACGTTCAGGCACGCCGAGCACCGGATGCAGCGCAGCGCCTGCCGGCCGACCGCGTCGGCGAGCGCGCGGGTGCGCCCGTTGTCGAGGAGCACGACGTGCACCTCCTGCGGGCCGTCGCCCGGGGTCACGCCCTGCCACATCGACGTGTAGGGGTTCATCCGCTCGCCCGTCGACGACCGCGGCAGCAGCCGCAGCAGCACGTCGAGATCGGCGTACGTCGGGACGACCTTCTCGATGCCCACCACCGACACCAGCACCTCGGGCAAGGTCAGGCACATCCGGCCGTTGCCCTCGGACTCCACCACGACGAGGGTCCCGGTCTCGGCGACCGCGAAGTTCGCCCCCGAGACCCCGACCTTCGCGCGCAGGAACTTCTCGCGCAGGTGCAGCCGCGCCGCGTTGGCGAGCTCGGCGGGGTCGTCGGTCAGGTCGGCGGGCGCCGGTCGGCCGGCCGCGCCCATCCGGGACCGGAAGATGTCGCGCACCTCGGCCCGGTTGCGATGGATCGCCGGCACCAGGATGTGCGACGGCAGGTCGTCGGCGAGCTGCACGATCAGCTCGGCCAGGTCGGTCTCCCAGGCCGCGATGCCCTCGGCCGCGAGCGCCTCGTTCAGCCCGATCTCCTGGGTGACCATCGACTTGACCTTGACGACCTCGTCGACGCCGTGCGCCTTCGCGACGTCCGCCACGATGCGGCACGCCTCGGCCGCGTCTCGCGCCCAGTGCACCACGGCACCGTGCTCGGTCAGCGCGGCCTCGAGCCGCTCGAGCCGGCGGTCGAGCCCGAGCAGCGCGGCGTCCTTGACCGCCGCACCGGCCAGCCGCAGCTCCTCCCAGTCGGGCACCTCGGCGACGGCGCGGGCGCGCTTGTCGCGGATCAGGTGCGTGGCCCGGGCCAGGTTGTGCCGCAGCTGGGTGTCGCCGAGCGCCTCCCGCGCCGCGGCCGGGAACGCCGGCATCCCGACGAACGTGGCCGTCATGGCACCGCCCCGGTCCCGGCAGGCTCCACCCACGGGCCGTCCGTGGCGGCCAGGACCTCGGCCAGGTGCATGACGCGTACGCCGGACCGCTCCCGCGACAGCACCCCGCCGACGTGCACCAGACAGGAGCTGTCCCCCGCCACCAGCACCTCGGCGCCGGTCCCGCGCACGTGCCGCGCCTTGTCCGCGCCCATGGCGACGGAGACCTCGGGGTTCTTGACCGCGAAGGTGCCACCGAACCCGCAGCACTCCTCGGCGCCCGGCAGGTCGACGAGGGTCAGCCCGCGGACCGCCTCCAGCAGCCGCCGCGGCCGGTCACCCACGTCGACGAGGCGCAGCGAGTGGCAGGTCGGGTGGTAGGTGACCCGGTGCGGGAACCACGCGCCCACGTCGGTCACGCCGAGCACGTCGACGAGGAGCTCGCTCAGCTCGTGGATCGTGGGCGACACCTCGGCGACGGCGGCCGACAGCCCCGCGTCGCCCGAGCGGTCGGCCACCAACCGGTGCTGGTGGCGCACCGACCCGGCACACGAGGCCGAGGGGGTGACGATCGCGTCGTACCCCCGGAACGCGTCGACGAAGGTGCGGACCACGGGCACCGCCTCGTCGACGTAGCCGGTGTTGACCATCGGCTGCGCACAGCACGTCTGCCCCAGCGGGAAGTCGACGTCGACACCGAGCCGGGTGAGCAGCTCCACCACCGCGCGACCGGCGTCGGGGAACATCGCGTCGTTCACGCAGGTGACCATCAGCGCGACACGCATGCGCCCCATCATGCCTGCCGGGGTACGGCGCGCCCGGGGGCGAGACCGGGTGGATGCGGGGTCCGAATCCTGCGCGAGGACTGTCGGTCCCGGTCCCTAGGCTGGGCCGGTGACCCCCGCTCCCACCCGTCCCTCCTGGCTGCCGGTGGCCGCCGTCGGCGTCACGCTCGTGCTCTGGTCCTCGGCCTTCGTGGCGATCCGCCACCTCGGGCACGACTTCTCGCCCGGCGCGCTCTCGCTGGGCCGGCTGGTGGTGGGCGCGATCGTCCTCGGCGCCGTCGCGGTCTCGCGGGGTCTCCCCCGGCCGCGGGGGCGCGACTGGCTCGGCCTGGCGGTGATCGGGGTGCTGTGGTTCGGCGTCTACAACGTGTCGCTCAACCAGGGAGAGCGGCACGTCGACGCCGGCACCGCCGCGATGCTGATCCAGATCTCGCCCGTGCTCATCGCGCTGCTCGCCACGCTCTTCCTCGGCGATCGCTTCACGGGGTGGCTCGGTCTCGGTCTGCTCCTCGCCTTCAGCGGCGTCGTGCTGATCGGACTGTCGCAGCCGGGCGGCCACAACGACCTCCTCGGCGTGCTCCTCTGCCTGCTGTCCGCCCTGGTCTACTCGGTCTCGCTCGTGGTGCAGAAGCCGCTGGTGTCCCACCTCTCGGCCCTCCACATCACGTGGCTGGCGTGCACCATCGGGGCGCTGGTCTGTCTGCCGTTCGCCGGCCGGCTCGCCGACGACGCCTCGCACGCCTCGGCGTCCGACATCTGGTGGGTGGTCTACCTCGGCCTCTTCCCGACCGCGATCGCCTTCACGACGTACGCCTTCGCCCTCCGGCACATGACCGCCAGCTCGCTGGGCATCACCACCTACCTCGTGCCGCCGCTGACGATCCTCCTGAGCTGGCTGTTCCTCGGCGAGGCGCCCCCGACGATGGCGTACGCCGGTGGCGCGCTCGCCCTGGTCGGCGTCGCGGTGGCGCGCCGCCGGCCGCGTTCGCGG
>JBAUWD010000089.1:0-1735 GCA_049583575.1 Nocardioides sp. | reverse complement strand
GGACCCGAGCGTGGGCGAGGACTTCCATGTCTACGCCGACGAGCACCCGCGGGCCAGCCTCCCGGTGACCTGGGCAGCCCTCGACTGCTGTGGCGGGTGGGCGGGAGACCTCGGCGAACGCCTGATGGTGCTCGCCCGGATGACCGCCCGCATCGACTCGCTGCCGGTGATCGGCGAGGAGCACGTGCTGGTCGGGATGGGCCGCGGACGCGAGGGACGCAAGGCCTGGACGTCGTCCACGATGTACGACGCCGACGGCCGCGTGGTGGGGTCGGCCGCGCACCTGTGGATCGCCGTCGACCCGTCGGACTTCTCGTGACCACCACCGCACCCGCCGGCCACCCCTGGTGGAAGCACGCCGTCGTCTACCAGGTCTACGTACGCAGCTTCGCCGACTCGCGCGGCGACGGCCTCGGCGACCTCCCGGGCATCACCTCGCGCCTGCCCTACCTGCGCGATCTCGGGGTGGACGCGGTCTGGATCACGCCGTTCTACCCGTCGCCCCAGCACGACGGGGGGTACGACGTGTCCGACTACGTCGACGTCGACCCACGGTTCGGCTCGCTGGGCGACGTCGACACCCTGCTGGAGACGGCGCACGGTCTGGGGCTGAGGGTCATCGTCGACGTCGTCCCCAACCACACGTCGTCCCAGCACCAGTGGTTCCGCGAGGCCCTCGCTGCGGCCCCGGGCAGCCCGGAGCGCGCGCGGTACTTCTTCCGGCGCGGGAGGGGTCGGGGCGGTGCGTCCCCTCCCAACAACTGGCTGTCGGTCTTCGGCGGCCCGGCCTGGACCCGCGTGCCGGAGCCCGAGCCCGGCACCCGCGCCGGCGGCGAGTGGTACCTGCACCTCTTCGACCAGACCCAGCCCGACCTCGACTGGCGCAATCCCGAGGTGCCGGCGATGTTCGAGGACGTGCTCCGCTTCTGGCTCGACCGTGGCGTGGACGGCTTCCGGATCGATGTCGCCCACGGGCTGTTCAAGGTGAAGAGCCTGCGCGACCAGCGCGGAGAGGTCGGTCATGACCCGACCACGACCGAGGCCTCGGGTCAGTCGCGGAGCATGGTCGAGCGCACCCTCCGCGACGAGCCGATGTGGGACCAGCCGGAGGTGCACGGCGTGTACCGCGACTGGCATCGCCTGCTCGCGTCGTACGACGGCGATCGGATGGCCGTCGCCGAGGCCTGGGCCCAGACCCCGGCGTCGATGGCCCGCTACGTGCGACCCGACGAGCTGCAGCAGGCGTTCAACTTCGCCTGGCTGCTCGCGCCCTGGTCGGCCCGGGCCTTCGCCGACGTGATCACCGGCTCGCTCGCTGCCGTGGCCCCGGTCGGTGCCGTGCCCACATGGGTGCTGTCCAACCACGACGTGACCCGCCACCCGACGCGGTACGGCGGGGGGCGGGTCGGCGTGGCCCGGGCCCGCGCAGCGACCCTGGCGATGCTCGCCCTGCCCGGGTCGTCGTACCTCTACCAGGGCGAGGAGCTGGGGCTCGAGGAGGTCGACGTACCACCGGACCGGCGCCAGGACCCCGCGTGGTTCCGCACCGGCCGGCCCGGCCGTGACGGCTGTCGGGTGCCACTCCCCTGGCGCGGCACCCGCGCGCCGTACGGCTTCACCCGAGCCGGCGTGCAGCCGTGGCTCCCCCAGCCCGACGACTGGGCGTCACTGACGGTGGCGGCCCAGCGCCAGGACCCCGACTCCACCTGGTCGTTCTACCGGACGGCCCTGCGTG
>JBAUWD010000088.1:0-14293 GCA_049583575.1 Nocardioides sp. | reverse complement strand
CGCCGCACGCCAGCGGAGCGCGTCGAGGAGAATGTGGGTGTGACCACGTTCTACGACGAGATCGGCGGCGAGGAGACGATCACCGCCATCGTCGCTGCCTTCTACCGGGGCGTGGCCGGCGACGAGGTGCTGCGCGCCATCTACCCGGAGGAGGATCTCAGGCCCGCCGAGGAGCGGTTCCGGCTCTTCCTCATGCAGTACTGGGGCGGCCCGACGACGTACTCCGACCGGCGCGGCCATCCGCGGCTCCGGATGCGGCACGCGCCGTACGCCGTGACGCCCGACGCCAAGGACCACTGGCTGCGGCACTTCCGGGCCGCGCTCGACGAGGTCGGGCTGCCGCCGGAGCAGGACGCGCAGTTCTGGGACTACGTCACCCACGCGGCCCAGTTCATGGTCAACTCCTTCGAGTGAGGTCAGGCACCGGGGCTCTCGCGACACGAGACGTTCGCGGTGCCGGCCGCGCGCTCGCCCCGCCCGTCAGCTGAGGAGTGCCGGGTCCAGCCTCCGCTCGAAGAGCTCGCGCTGCACGGGATCGATCGCGGTGGGACGCCCGTCGTCGCCCGCGCCGGTCGTGACGATGCGACAGCGGGCCATCACCCGGTCGCCGTCGCGGATCTCCCCGCCGAAGGTCACCGAGGTGGTCCCCACCGCCTCGACCCGGCACGACACGTCGTACGGCTCCGGGCGGAGGTTCAGCTGGCCGACGTAGTCGATCTCGATGCGCGTCACCACGAGCGCCGCTCTCTCGTCGATGCCGGCCTCGCGGGACACGTCCGCGGCGAGATCCGCCTGCGCGTCCTGGAGGTAGTCGACGTACCGCACGTTGTTGACGTGGCCGAGCAGGTCGACGTCGGAGAACCGGACGTGGACCGCACGCGTGAGCGAGCCGGGACCCCACGGCTGCCGGCTCCGCTGGTCGCCGTCGACCACGGGTGCCGGCTCGCAGCCGTCGGAGAGCCGCACCCGCTCGTCGTGGCTGAGGCGACGCGGGCGCTCGGCCGAGAAGACGTACGGCGTGAGCACGGTCGTCGCGCGGGCGTGGACGACCGGCTCGGCGTGCGGGTCGGGCCGGGTGAAGAGCTCGTAGCCGAGCGTGAACGACGCGGCGCGCACCTCCACGATCCACGCGGCGACGTACAGCGGCGCGTCGGCCGGGCGCAGCGGCGCGGCGTAGTCGATCACGGTGCGTACGACGACCAGGCCCTCATCCGGCTCCGGGGAGACCGACGTGTCGTGGTGGCGCAACAGGTCGAGACGGGCCTCCTGGAGGTAGTCGGCGTACACCGCCGGGTCGACCGTGCCGCCGGGATCGAGGTCGGTCCTGCGCAGGGGGCACTCGAAGACATGGCGCACGCGTCGATCCTGCCAGGGCCGACCCTGGCCTCAGTGGTGGAGCGCGAGACGGCCGTAGTACGCGCGCAGCGTCTGCCGCCGCGCCAGCCGCGCACGGCGGTTGCTCAGCACGGTCTGCGCGACCACCCCGAGCGAGAGCGCCAGGGCGACGGCGCCCAGCGTGAAGACGGCTACCAGGTAGACCTGCAGCGCGGTGGGGTCGAAGGCGATCATGTCCAGGTCCTTTCTACTTCTGTAGAATCTCTACGTCTGTAGAAAGTACGCCGCAGACCCGGCTCGGTCAAGTCGACGGGTAGTCTCGCGCGTCACAGCCCGAGTGAGGACCGGATGACCCAGGCCACGACGCGCAGCCCCCGGATGGAGGTGCTGCTGACCGCCGCGCTCCACGTGGTGGCGGAGCAGGGGCTCCGGGGGCTGACCCACCGCGCCGTCGACCGCCAGGCCGGACTTCCCGAGGGCAGCTGCTCGGCGTACCTCCGCACCCGCAAGGCGCTCGTCCACGCGCTCACGGGCTACGTCGCGGGCAGCCTGACCGACGACGTGGAGAGCCTGGCCAGGGACCTCTCCTCGTGCTCGCTGGCCGACGACCAGGCCACCGCGGCCGTGACCGAGTTCTTCATGCGCTGGCTCGACGAGCGCGAGCTGCTGCTCGCACGCATGGAGCTGTCTCTCGAGTCGTCGCGCGACCCCGACCTGGCGGCGCTCCTGGTGACCAACCGCAAGCGCCTGATCGGGCTGGTGGAGTCGATCCTCGCGGCGCGGGGGAAGGACCACAGCGGGGCCCGCGCGGAGACGCTGGTGGCGTCGTTCGACGGGATCCTCTTCGGCGCACTGCCGCGTCCGGCCGCCGAGCGCCGGTCGTTCGTCCAGCGGTCGATCGAGGTGCTGATCGGCGGACTAGGGTGAGGGCCTCCTCTCCCGTCCCCACCTGATCGGAGCTCGTCGTGCCCGAAGCCGTCATCGTCGCCGCCGCCCGCTCGCCCATCGGGCGTGCCGGCAAAGGGTCCCTGAAGGACCTCCGGCCCGACGACCTCGCGGCCCAGATGATCCGCACCGCACTCGACCAGGTGCCGGCCCTCGACCGCCACGACGTCGACGACGTCTACCTCGGCTGTGGGCTGCCGGGGGGTGAGAGCGGCTTCAACATGGCCCGGATCGTCAACGTCATCAACGGCATGGACGACGTGCCCGGGGCGACCATCACCCGCTACTGCGCATCCTCGGTGCAGACCACCCGGATGGCGTTCCACGCGATCAAGGCGGGCGAGGGCGACGTGTTCGTCTCCGCCGGCGTCGAGACGGTGTCGCGGTTCGGCAAGGGCAGCTCCGACTCCTGGCCCGACACCCGCAACCCGCACTTCGGCGAGGCGGTCGCCCGCACCCTGCGTACGGCGGAGCACGGGTCGGGCGGCGTGGCCTGGCACGACCCGCGCGCGGACGACGTGGTGCCCGACGCGTACATCGCGATGGGGCAGACCGCCGAGAACGTCGCAAGCCTGCGCGGGCTGTCGCGTCTCGAGCTCGACGAGTTCGGGGTGCGGTCCCAGAACCTCGCCGAGAAGGCGATCGCCGACGGCTTCTGGGCGCGCGAGATCACCCCGGTGACCACTCCGGACGGCACGGTGGTGAGCGCCGACGACGGCCCGCGCCCCGGGGTCACGCTCGAGGCCGTTTCGCAGCTCCAGCCCGTGTTCCGGCCGGACGGCGTCGTCACCGCCGGCAACTGCTGCCCGCTCAACGACGGGGCCGCGGCCGTCGTGGTGATGTCGGACGTCAGGGCGAACGCCCTCGGGCTGACCCCCTTGGCCCGGATCGTCGCCACCGGGGTCAGCGCCCTCTCCCCCGAGATCATGGGTCTCGGTCCGGTCGAGGCCACCCGCCGAGCCCTGGCGATCGCGGGCATGACGATCGGTGACATCGACCTGGTCGAGATCAACGAGGCGTTCGCGGCGCAGGTCGTGCCGTCGTACCAGGATCTCGGCATCGACCTCGACCGGCTCAACGTGAACGGTGGGGCGATCGCCGTCGGCCACCCCTTCGGGATGACCGGCGCGCGACTCCAGAACACGATGCTCAACTCCCTGGACTGGCACGACAAGACGACCGGGCTGATCACCATGTGCGTCGGCGGCGGTCAGGGCATGGCCCTCATCCTGGAGCGCCTGGGCTGACCTGACCGACGCGCCGAGACCTGCGGATTCCGTCGCGTCCTCGATACGATCCCGGCATGTCCGAAGGACGGGGGACGCGTTGGCTGGACGCCGACCAGCAGAGGTCGTGGCGTGCCTTCGTCGTCGGGGTCACCCTGCTCCTCGACCGGCTGGACGCGGACCTGCAACACGCCTTCGACCTCTCGCTGACGGAGTACGAGATCCTGGTGCGCCTCTCGGAGCGGCCCGAGCGGCAGATGCGCATGGCCCAGCTGGCCGACGCCCTCGCCCACAGCCGGAGCCGGGTCACCCACACCGTGAGCCGCATGCAGAAGGCGGGTCTGGTCACCCGGACCTCTTCCCCCGACGACGGCCGCGGCATCGTCTGCTGCCTCACCGACAAGGGCTACGCGCTGCTGGTCGAGGCCGCCGTCGTGCACGTGAACGGCGTGCGCGAGTACCTCGTCGACCCGGTCAGCCCCGAGGACTTCCAGGCTCTCGGCCGGGTCATGGACGCCGTGTCCGACGGCCTCATCGCCTGCCACCCCGAGATGGACATCCGGCCCGGCAGCTGATCGCGGCTGCCCCGAGCCGGTCAGTCGCGCTTGAGCCGCCGGTGGGTGACCCGGTGCGGACGGGCCGCTTCGAGCCCCAGACGCTCGATCTTGTTCTCCTCGTACGCGGCGTAGTTGCCCTCGAACCAGAACCACTTCGCCGCGTCGTCGTCGTCTCCCTCCCACGCCAGGATGTGGGTGGCGATGCGGTCGAGGAACCAGCGATCGTGCGAGGTGACGACGGCACACCCGGGGAAGTCCAGCAGCGCGTCCTCGAGTGACTGGAGGGTCTCGACGTCGAGGTCGTTGGTCGGCTCGTCGAGGAGCAGCAGGTTGCCACCCATCTTGAGCGTGAGGGCGAGGTTGAGCCGGTTGCGCTCCCCACCGGAGAGGATGCCGGCGCGCTTCTGCTGGTCGGCCCCCTTGAATCCGAACGACGCGACGTACGCCCGTGAGGGCATCTCGAAGTTGGCGACCTTGATGAAGTCGAGGCCGTCCGAGACGACCTCCCAGACGTTCTTCTGGGGGTCGAGGCCACCCCGGCTCTGGTCGACGTAGGAGATCTTCACGGTCTGGCCGACGACCAGGTCACCGTCGTCGGGCTTCTCCTCGCCCACGATCATCCGGAACAGCGTGGTCTTGCCGACGCCGTTGGGGCCGATCACACCGACGATGCCGGCACGCGGCAGCGTGAACGAGAGGTCGTGCATGAGCATGCGCTCGTCGAAGCCCTTCGCCAGACCGCGTGCCTCGAGCACGACGTCGCCGAGCCTCGGCCCCCCCGGGATGTTGATCTCCGCGGTGTCGACCTTGCGGTTGCGATCGGCCTCGGCAGCCAGCTCCTCGTAGCGGGCCAGCCGGGACTTGCTCTTGGCCTGCCGCGCCTTGGGGTTGGACCGGACCCACTCGAGCTCGCGCTCGAGCATCTTGGCGCGCTTCGCGTCCTTCTGCCCCTCGATCTTGAGGCGCTCCTGCTTGGTCTCGAGGTAGGTGGAGTAGTTGCCCTCGTAGGGGTGGGTCCTGCCCCGGTCGAGCTCGAGGATCCACTGGGCGACGTTGTCGAGGAAGTAGCGGTCGTGGGTCACGGCCAGCACCGCGCCGGGGTACGACGCGAGGTGGCTCTCCAGCCACTGCACCGACTCCGCGTCGAGGTGGTTGGTCGGCTCGTCGAGCAGGAGCAGGTCGGGCTGCTGCAGCAGGAGCTTGCACAGCGCGACCCGGCGGCGCTCGCCACCGGAGAGGTTGTCGACCAGCACCTCGGGCGGGGGGCAGCGCAGCGCGTCCATCGCCTGCTCGAGCCGGCTGTCGAGGTCCCAGGCACCGGCGTGCTCGAGCTCGGTCTGCAGGTCGCCGGTCTCCTGCATCAGGGCGTCCTGGTCGGCGTCGGGCTCGGCCATCTCGAGGTACGCCGCCTCGAGGCGGGCCATCTTCGCCTTGATGACCGAGACCGCCTCCTCGACGTTCTCCAGGACCGTCCTGCCCTCGCTCAGCGGGGGCTCCTGCTGGAGCATGCCGACCGTGGCACCGGGGTCGAGGATGGCGTCGCCGTTGTTGGCGTGCTCCAGCCCGGCCATGATCCTCAGCAGGGTCGACTTGCCCGTGCCGTTGGGCCCGACGACGCCGATCTTGGCGCCGTGCAGGAACGACAACGTCACGTTGTCGAGGACCACCTTGTCACCGTGTGTCTTGCGCACGTTACGCAAGGTGAAGACGTACTCAGCCATGCCCGAAACCCTACGGCGCCATCGCCCCGACCACCTGATCGGGGGCGCCCGAGGCCCAGGTCACGCGGCCTGGACGGTGGCTCCGTCGGCAGGCTCCGAGGCGGGAACCTCTGCGTCCGCGCTCGCGGACGGCGTCTCCACGGCCGCGGGCTCGGGCTTGCGGCGCTGGAACGCGCTCGTGCCGCGGTTGAGGTCGTGGCCGACGAACAGGGCCTCCACCTCGAACGTGGTCACCTCGAGTCCGGCCTTGTTGGTCCAGACGTGGGCACTGAGCTTGCCGTGCACGACGACCGGGTCACCGCGGCGCAGGGACCGGTCGCAGTTGGCCCCGAGAGCCCGCCAGGCGTTGACGGAGTACCACTGGGTGTCGCCGTCCTCCCAGGTGTCGGTCTTGCGCTGGTAGCGGCGCGGGGTGCTCGCCACGCGGAAGCTGGCCACGGGCACGCCGCCCGCCTCGCGCAGCGTCACGTCACCGCCCAGCCACCCGCAGAGGGTCACGAACGTCTCCAACATCTCGGTCTCCTTGTCTCGTTGACGTGGGACCGAGCCTCGGGAGAGCCACCGACAACGACACCGGCGCCGTGCCGGGACTGTGGAGACCCGGGACGGATCTGCCGTCTGTGGAGGGCAGCCGGGTCAGGCCAGCGCGCGGGCCAGGCTGTGCTGGACCTGGTCGTACGCCCCCAGCTCGCCCCGCACGGGCGCGACGACCAGATCGTCCGCCACTGCGGAGATCGCCGTCCGGAGCCTCCGGTCGGCGGCGCGGGCCCGCGACCGCGCGGTCACGGAGACGAGCAGACGACACATCACCGACAGCAGCACGCCGAGCACCACCCCACCCAGGAACAGCACCGTCGGCACCGGGAACCCGCCCACCTGTGGCGTCGAGGGCTCCCGCACGTCGAAGTACCGATCGCCGGCGAGCAGGACCAGCCACCCGAGGCCGGCCAGTGCCGCCAGCACGAGCAACCACTGCACCACCCGGACGACACCTGCCCAGACCGGGACCCGATCGGCGTCGAGCTCGGTGGTCGCCAGCGCGGAGTCGAGCCGGTCGTTGAGGTCGGGGAGGCGCGAGACCGAGGCCCGGCGCACGGACTCGGCCCAGGGCCTGGTCAGCGAGCTCGTCACCTCGTCGGCGAGCGCACGCACCTCGCCGTCCACCCGCGCACGCTGCACCTGGGTCGCGGCGGGCAGCGACGTGCGACCTCGCCCGCTGAGCTCCTTGCCGGCCCTGCCCAGGTCGAGGTGGAGCCGCTTGAGCGGGTCGGGCCGGAGCCGCGACAGCCAGGAGGTCACCGGCCAGCCGGTCGCGCGTCTCGCACGCAGCCGCGTCGAAACCTCGACGGCCTCGACGACGGTGGGTACGCCGGCGGCGTCGGCCAAGGCGTCCTCGAGCGCCGAGATGCGCTGCTCGGAGAGCTCGGGACTGGCGGTCGTGCCGCTGGCCTCCCCCAGCCGGGCGGCGGCATCGCGCAGGTCGGCCTCGAGCCGGGTGCGGGTCATCTTCTTCTCGCGCACGCGCCGCGCGATCTCGTCGCGGAGCGCGTCGACGCCCTCACCCGTGCGGGCGCTCGTGGCCAGGACGGGCACGCCGATCAGGCCGTCGGCGTCGACCAGCCGGCGTACGTCGACGAGCATGGAGTCGCGCCGGTCGAACGGCACCTCGTCGATGTGGTTCAGCACGACCAGCATCACGTCGCGGTGCGACGACAGGGGCGCGAGATAGCGGTCGTGGATCGCCGCGTCTGCGTACTTCTGCGGGTCGAGCACCCAGACCATCAGGTCGGCGAGCTCGACGAGGCGGTTGACCTCGAGGTGGTGGGACACCTCGGTCGAGTCGTGGTCGGGCAGATCGAGGAGTACGACGCCCTGGAGCGCGCTGTCCTCCTTGCCCAGGTCGAGCAGGGACTCGCGCATGATCTGGTGGCGTGGCGCGATGCCGAGCCAGTCGAGCAGCTCGGGTGCTCCCTGCTTGCCCCACACGCAGGCGGTCGCCCACGACGTCGTGGGACGGCGCACGCCGACCGAGGAGAGCTCGACACCCGCCAGGGCGTTGAACGTCGACGACTTGCCGGAGCCGGTGGCGCCGGCCAGCGCGACGACGGTGTGGTCGGCGGTGAGCCCCAGCCTGGTCGTGATGCGCGCGATCGTCGCGTCGACGTCGTCGACCACGTGGTCGTCGAGCCGCCCACGAGCCGCCGTGCTGGCCTGCCCGAGCGCTTCGAGCCGAGCGCCCAGCTCGGAGCCGCGCGACACGAGTCGCTCGGCGCCTTGCAACAAGGACGTCATCTCTTCCCCATCCCGACCGTGGGCATCTCGGTGCAGAGCCTAGTGGGAGTGGTGGCTCGCTCGTCCCGGGTCGGCGTACCGCAGGTCGTCGACCTGGCGCGCGGCGTTGCGCAGGCGGTCGGGGGCCTCCGACTCGATGCGCAGGCTCGCGAGCAGGTCGAGGTAGCGGGCACGCTCCTCGTCGAACAGGTCACGGACCCTCACCTCCAGCTTGCGACGGGCCCGCTCCGAGAGGTTGCGGACCGCCTGGTCACCGAACACCGCCTCCAGCAGCTTCTGGCCCAGGACGGCGCTGCCACCGGCGATGCCGACCTCGGTGCCGGTCAGCCCGGCCGTCTGGGCGAAGACGACCACCATCAGCGAGACGGCGAGGCCGTTCACGCCGTACGCCAGGAAGCGCGCCGTGGTGCGCTTGTCGGCGCCCTCGGTGCGCACCATCTCGAGCACCTCCTGTTGCCAGTCGCGCACGGCCCGCTCGGCCTTGCGGCGGAGCCCACGGGAGGCACGACCGAGGTCCTCGCCGACGTCGGACAGCAGCTCCTGCCCGGGTGCCAGGCTCCGCCACGACGCCTCCGCGCGCTCGGCGGCAGCCTCCGCGTGCTCGAGGATCAGCGTCTCGAGACTCGACTCGACCGCGACGGTCACGCGCTCGGCCTGCTGCGGCTTGCCCTTGACGACGTTGACCATCCGGTCGCGCAGGCGACCCACCTTCGCCTCGAGCGACCTGAGCAGCTCGCCGGTGCCGACGAACTCCTGCCACCGCACCAGCACCTCGCCGCGCAGGAGGGTGCCGTCCGCGGTCGCCGCGAGGATCGTGCGGATCTCCGCGTCGTACGCCGACTCGGCGGCCGCGCGGAGCCGCTCGGCCGCGTCGGCCTGCTCGACGCAGGCGTCCGCGACGGTGTGGGCCCGTCGGGTGAGCGTGCGCACGGCGCCGTCCAGGGTCTGCTGGACCATCGCGGCGCGGGCCTCGGCGTCGGCGCCGAGGTCGGAGAGCCAGCGTCGGATCTGCGCCACCTGCCGCGGCGGCAGCAGGTCGTTGTCGCCGAGCGTCACCTCGTTGACGGTGAAGAGCGGTGAGTCCTTGAGGCCGCGGGCGGCGAGCATGCGGGCGAGGTGGGTCGCGACCGTGTCGACGGCGTCCGTGGGCGTGCGGTCGAGAACGATCGCCACCGCTGCCGACCGCTCGGCCGCTTCGCGGAGGAACTCCCACGGCACCTGGTCGGCATACCGCGCCGCGGACGTGACGAAGAGCCAGAGATCGGCGGCCGCGAGCAGCTGCGCGGCGAGGTGCCGGTTGCTCTCCTCGACGGAGTCGACGTCGGGGGCGTCCAGGATCGCCAAGCCCTGGGGTACGACGGACAGCGGGACGAGCTGCAGCGAGTGGGGGTCGTGGGTCGGCCGATCGGTCCGCTCGAGGTCGGGCAGCAGCCGGTCGGCACCGAACCAGTCGGCGTCGGCGGGGTTGTGCACGAGGACGGGTGAGCGGGTGGTCGGCCGGAGCACGCCCGACTCGGTGACGACGGAGCCGACCAGGGAGTTCACCAGCGTCGACTTGCCCGCGCCCGTCGACCCGCCGACGACCGCCAGCAGCGGCGCCTCGAGCGTGACGACCCGCGGGATGATGTAGTCCTCGAGCTGGTTGACCATCTCCGTGCGCGCGAGTCGGTGCTCCGCGACCGCAGGCAGCTCGAGCGGCAGCTGGGCGCCCTGCAGGGCCGCGCGCAGCCGCACCAGCGCCGTGAGCATCTGCGCGCCACCGGTCGTGGCCGTCATCGGATGGGTACCACCTGTCCGGGGAAGGCGATCGACGGTCGGATCGCACTGATGCGGGCAACGTATCCGCGGCCCCGCTCCGCGAAGTCCGGCGGGGGTACGCCGCGCAGGTAGCGGTGGTGCAGGAAGCCCAGCTCGACCACGGCCTGCTGGTAGTCGCGCATCGCCCGCTCGGCCGTCCGGCCGCCCGTGTCGCGGGCGTAGGCACGGCTACGGCGCCGGGCGGCGAGGTCGACCACCCAGCCGATGTCGGTGGCCGGCAGCAGTCCCCGCCCGGCTGCGTCGGCCAGCGCCCCGGCCAGCATCCGGCCCTCAGACCGGCGGACCCACGTGGCGAGGACGACCGCGCCCACGAACGCGGGCGCCATCAGGATCAGGTAGACGGACACGAAGTTGCCCGGTCCGAAGACCGTCGCCGTGTTCCAGGTCGCGTGCGCGACCACCGCGCACGCATATCCCGCGAGCGGAGCGAAGATGCGGGTCGAGCGGTGCCGGGAGGTCACCGCGATGCCCACCCCGACCCCGGTACACGCCGTGAAGAGCGGGTGCGCGAACGGGCTGGCCAGGCACCGGAGCACGAAGGTGCCGGTGAGGGCGTCCACGCCACCCGGGCCGGGGGCACCGCTGCCGTCGTACGCGCTGGCGAGGTAGAGGATGTTCTCGGTGAAGGCGAAGCCGACGCCGACCATGCCGGCGTACACGATGCCGTCGAGGACCCCGTCGAGCTCCGCACGCCGCCACCACAGCAGGAGAAGCAGGAAGAGTCCCTTGCTGGCCTCCTCGGCGAGCGGCGCCCCGATCTCGAGCATGCGCTTGTCGGAGACGCCCGCCACGAAGCCGCCGACGCCCTCCAGGACCAGCGCGATGGCGGTCGCCACGAAGACGCCCCAGAGCAGTCCGCCGGCCAGCAGCCGGCGGGGCTCGGGCTCGTAGCGGTCGAGCCAGAGGAAGCACCCGACCAGCGGACCCACGGGTACGGCGGCCAGCAGGGCCGCGAGCACCGTCACGTGCGGAGCGCCGGAGAGGCCGACGACCACGGTCATCGGCACGGCGCAGAGCAGGACGAGAACCGTCACCACCACCGTGAACGCGGCAGTGCCGCGGGGGGTGCCGGCCATGGGTGAAGCGTATCGAAACAGGGCCTTTCCCCTTGGCTGCCGCGCGCGGCGCGGGCGTAGGCTGCACGCGTGAGCGAACAGACATCCGACCCCGTCGACGCGACCACCGAGCAGACCGCGGAGCCGACGCTGCACACCGAGTCACACGACCCGCCGGTGCCCGCGGCCTACTCCTCCTTCATGCGACAGGGCTGGGGCGACCGCGAGCTCGACCTCCCGCCGCACCCCATCACGTCGTACGCCGCGGCCCGCCGGCAGCGACTGTCCGAGGCCTTCCCGGGCGAGCGGCTGGTGCTTCCCGCCGGCGGCTTCAAGGTGCGGTCCTACGACACCGACTACCGCTTCCGCCCGGACACCGCGCACACCTACTTCTCGGGGAACCAGACCAGCGACGCGGTGCTGGTGGTCGAGGACGGCGAGAGCGTCCTCTACGCCCGCCCGCGCTCCGAGCGCACCACCGACGAGTTCTTCCGCGACCGGCAGTACGGCGAGCTGTGGGTCGGACGCCGGCCGTCGCTGCAGGAGATCTCCTCGTCGCTGGGTCTCGAGGTGCGCCACATCGACTCGTTGGAGGCCGAGCTGGCGCGGTCGGGCAAGACCCGCGTGCACCGTGGCGTCTCCGCGGCGGTGGACCGGCTGGTCGACGGCGACGAGACCCACGACGCCGACTTCGCCCGCGTGATCTCGGAGATGCGCCTGGTCAAGGACGCCTGGGAGGTCGGCGAGCTGCAGACCGCGTGCGACATCACCACCCTCGGGTTCACCGACTCGGTGGCCGAGTGGGAGCGGGTGCTCGAGTACGGCGAGCGCTGGGTCGAGGGCACGTTCTTCCGCCGGGCCCGGGCGATGGGCAACGACATCGGCTACGACTCGATCGTCGGCGGGGGCGCCCACGCCACCACGCTCCACTGGATCGACAACACCGGTCCGATCACGCCGGGCGACCTCGTGCTGCTCGACATGGGCGTCGAGGGCCACAACCTCTACACCGCCGACGTCACGCGCACCCTCCCCGTCGACGGCACCTTCACGTCGTTGCAGCGCGACCTCTACGACCTCGTGTACGCCGCCCAGCAGGCCGGCATCGACGCCGTACGCCCGGGCGCGTCGTTCACCGACCCGCACAACGCGGCGATGGTGGTGCTGGCCCACGGGCTCGAGTCGATGAGCCTGCTGCCAGGCACGGCCGCTGAGGCGCTCGACCCCGAGTCGAAGGTGTACGCCCGCTGGACCCTGCACGGCGTCAGCCACATGCTCGGCATGGACGTGCACGACTGCGGCCAGGCGTCACCGGAGGCCTACAACAAGGGGACGCTCGCGGAGGGCATGGTGCTCACCGTCGAGCCGGGGCTCTACTTCCAGGCCGACGACCTGCTGGTGCCCGAGGAGATGCGCGGCATCGGCATCCGCATCGAGGACGACGTCCTGGTGACGGCGGACGGCTGCCGCAACCTGTCCGACGCGCTGCCCCGCACGTCGGCCGACGTCGAGGCGTGGATGGCGGCCCACCGCGGCTGAGGTTCCGGCTCCACCGGTCGGGTGACACCATGGGGCCATGGACCTCTCGAGCGCGGTCGACTTCGCGCGAGATCGTCAACGCTGCGTACTGGTGACGATGCGGTCGGACGGACGGCCACAGCTGTCCAACGTCCTGCACTGGGTCGACGACGACGGTCTGGTGCGGATCTCGACCACGGCGGACCGGGCGAAGTACCACAACCTGCGCCGGAACCCGTGGGCCGCGATCCACGTCAGCACCGACGACTTCTGGGGCTACGCCGTCCTCGAGGGCACGGTCGAGGTCACCGACCCCGCTCAGGCTCCGGATGACGCCGTGGTCGACGAGCTGGTCGCCTACTACCGGGCCGTCAGCGGTGAGCACGCCGACTGGGACGACTACCGCGACGCGATGGTGCGCGACCGCCGCGCCGTCGTACGCCTGCGCCCGGACCGCGCGTACGGCGCCCTGGGCGGCTGACCTCAGCGCAGCGCCGGGAGGAGCTCCCGGGCGGCCATCTCCAGGAAGTCGTGCTGCGTCTCGTCGCCGATCTGCACGAGCGCGAGGTCGGTGAACCCGGCGTCCTCGAATGCCTTCACGGACTTCACGATCGCGTCGATGTGCGGTCCGCAGGGGATCGCGTCGGCGATGTCCTCACGTCGTACGTACCGGGAGGCCGCGTCGAAGCCGGCCGGGCCCGGCAGCTCCGCGTTGACCTTCCATCCGCCGCCGAACCCGCGGAACGTCTCGTGCGCCCGCGCCATGCAGGTGTCGCGGTCGGGTCCCCAGGACACCGGCAGCTGGCCGATCTTGCGCGAGTGGGTGTTGCCGATCGCCTCGTCCCACAAGCCCACGAGCTCCCCCTGCGGCTCGACCGCGATGAGGTGCTGGGCGAGGCGCGCGAACGTCTCGACGGACTGCTTCCCCGAGACCGCGACACCGATCGGCACGGGCTGCTGGGGCAGGTCCCAGACCTTGGCGGAGTCGACGCGGTAGTGGTCACCGGCGAAGTTCACGTAGCCGCCGTCGAAGAGCTCGTTGATGATCGTCAGCGCCTCCTCCAGCATCTCGTGCCGGACGTTGACCGGTGGCCAGCCCTGACCGACGACATGCTCGTTGAGGTTCTCCCCCGCGCCGATCCCCAGGGTGAAGCGGCCGTCGCTGAGCAGGTCGACGGTCGCGGCCTTCTGGGCGACGACGGCCGGGTGGTAGCGCATGATCGGACAGGTCACATAGGTCATCAGCTCGACCCGCTGCGTGACCTGCGTGACGGCCCCGAGCACGCTCCAGGCGTACGACGAGTGGCCCATGTCGTCGAGCCAGGGGAAGAAGTGGTCGCTGATCACCTCGAAGTCGAACCCCGCCCGTTCGCCCCCGGCCGCGTGCACGACCAGCTCGCGCGGACCGGACTGCTCCGTCATCAACGTGTACCCGAGCCTCATTTCCGCTCGTACCCATCGGGAGTCGATGCATGATCGTGCGTACCGTGCCGGCGACGCAGCCGAGTGGGGCCGGAGTCGGCACCATCGACGCGGACCCGCGACGCGCCCTCTCGCGGAGCTTCCCGCGGCCGTGCCCCACAATGGTTCCGCCGGCCCCTGTAGCTCAGCTGGATAGAGCAAGAGCCTTCTAATCTCTAGGTCGCAGGTTCGAGTCCTGCCGGGGGCGCCGACTGCCGGGGGCGCCGACTGCCGGGGGCGCCGCCTTCCGGGGGCGCCGCCTTCCGGGGGCGCTGTCCGGGTGCACAGAGGCTCCCCCACCCACCCGTCGGCTCGGATGCGACTCATGTGCGATGAGCGGACAACGCGTCTGCCGGCGCCTACGC
>JBAUWD010000087.1:0-2268 GCA_049583575.1 Nocardioides sp. | reverse complement strand
CGCGGACCGCGCGCGGACCGGGTCGCCGGGGACGTCCTCGCCCTGCTGTGCCGCACGTCGTACACGGTGTCGTCGCATTCCGACCGCATCGGGCTCCGCCTGGAGGGTGACCCGCTGCCGCTCGCGCGGACCGACGAGCTGCCCAGCGAGGGGATCGTGCTCGGCGCGGTGCAGGTGCCGCCGGACGGCCGGCCGGTGGTGTTCCTCGCCGACCACCCGACGACCGGCGGCTATCCGGTGGTGGCGGTGGTCGAGAAGGCCGACCTCTGGCAGTGTGCGCAGCTGAGGCCGGGCGAGGCCGTGGCCTTCAGCCGAGGTGCACCGCGGTGAGTGCCGGGTCGTCGACCTGGAACGAGCGGACCGGTCCGGGCGGGCTGTCGGCGGTCTCGAACCGCACGGTGACGATGCCGCGACCGGCGCCCCAGACCCAGCCTCGGCCGAGGTCGTCGTGGTCGACGTCCATGCCGGGCCACCAGGTGCGGGCCTCCGACGGCTCCGGCAGCCCCGCGACCGGGTCGGCGTCGTCCTCGGCGTCGTCAGGGCCGAACAGGTCGTCCTGGATCCAGTCGGCCAGGCCGGACACGCCGACCCCGAGCAGTCGGACACCGCCGGTGGTGTCGAGCTCGCCGAGCAGCCCGCGCGCCAGGCGGGCGATGGTCGAGCCGGCGTCGGTGGGAGCGGGCAGGGTGGTGGAGCGCGACAGGGTGGTGAAGTCGTGCAGCCGCACCTTCAGCGTGACGGTCCGGCCGGAGAGGCCGCTCTTGCGGAGCCGCTCGGCGACGTTGCCGGCCTGACGCGTGACCAGCCCCGCCATCAGCCGGGGGTCGGTGAGGTCGGTGTCGTAGGTGCCCTCGACGCTGACCGACTTGGTCTCGCGCTCGGGGACGACGGGCCGGTCGTCCTCGGCACGAGCGAGGAGGTACAGCCCGTGACCGTGCGCCCTGCCCAGCAGGCGGACCAGCTCGTCCTCGCTGACGTCCTCGAGGTCGGCGACGGTGGTGATGCCGGCTCTGCGCAGCCGCTCGGCCGTGGCCGGGCCGACGCCGGGGATCACGGTGACGTGCATGGGCCGGAGCAGGTCGCGCTCCGAACCGGC
Source organism: Nocardioides sp. (assembly GCA_049583575.1). GTDB lineage: Bacteria > Actinomycetota > Actinomycetes > Propionibacteriales > Nocardioidaceae > Nocardioides. Next base: position 1,172 of record JBAUWD010000087.1, on the reverse strand, counting down.
CGCCACGATCACCAGGCCGTCGGGCTTGTCGAGGTCACTGGCGACCTTGGCGATGAACTTCGAGGTGCCGATGCCGACCGACGCGGTGATCCCGCCGGTCACCTCCCGCACCCGCCCCCGGAGCTCCTCCGCGAAGGCGTGCAGGGCCGGCTCGTCGAACGACGTCAGCTCCGAGGCGGCGAGGTCGACGAACGCCTCGTCCACCGAGAGCGGCTCGACGAGGGGTGAGATGTCGCGTAACAGCCGCATCACCGAGTCGCTGGTCGCGCGGTAGGCGTGGAACCTCGGGTTGAGGAAGGCCGCGTGCGGACAGCGTGACCGCGCCTCGCGGGTCGACATGGCCGAGCGCACGCCGTACACCCGGGCCTCGTAGGACGCGGTCGCGACCACACCACGGCCGCCGACTCCCCCGACCACGACCGGCCTGCCTCGCAGGGACGGCTTGTCGCGCTGCTCGACCGAGGCGAAGAAGGCGTCGAGGTCGAGGTGCATCACCGACGCGACCTGACGCATGCCGGCAACCTACCGCCGGGCGCCGACGACGACCGGCGGCCGGGACGGCGGCCCGCTCCCCGTCCACAGCGGGCGTCCGGGTGGACGTCGTCCCCAAGGCGGGAACCGGTCGGGTGCGGGCGGCGGAGGACGGGAGCACGGTGAGGGCCATGACCACCACGCTCACCGCCCGCCGCCCCGACGACCTCGTGGCCGCGGTCCCGGTCGTCCTGGGCTTCCGGCCGCGAGACTCGCTCGTCATGCTCACCTTCGACGCGCCGCGGTGCTTCCATGCCCGAGTCGACCTGCCCGCACCCCAGCCGCCGCCAGCCGCCCTGGGGGAGGTGGTCGACGCGCTGCTCGAGCCTGCGGTCGCGCAGCAGGTCGGGCGCGTCGCGTTCGTCTTCTACACCCACGACGCGTCCCTGGCGGCTCGGGCGGCGCATCCCCTCCACGCCGCGTTCACGGCGCAGCAGATCGGGGTGATCGAGGTGCTGCGGGCGCACGCCGGCCAGTGGTGGAGAGTGCCGTGCCACCCCGGAGGCAGGGAGTCGCGGCCCACCGCCTACGACGCGGAGAGCCATCCGTTCGCCGTCCAGGCGGTGTTCGAGGGCAGAGTCACCCTCGAGTCCCGCGACGCGCTCCGCGAGACCGTGGCACCCGAGCCCGGGGCGCAACGC
>JBAUWD010000086.1:0-10359 GCA_049583575.1 Nocardioides sp. | reverse complement strand
CCCCGGCACCGGTCTCGCGTCCGGCAGCTCCCCGTGCCGCCCCTCCGTCCTCCGGCGGCGGCGCCTTCGGCGGCTTCATGTCCGGCCTGCGTCGGCGCTTCGTGCGCGCGGGTCGCCCCCGGTTCAGGCTCCGCTACCTGTGGCTGCTCGTGCTGCTGTGGCTGGCCTACCTGGTCGCCGTTCCTTTTTTCGCGTGGTCGAAGGTCGACAAGGTCAACGCCTTCCCGTCTGGCCATCGTCCCGCCGACCAGTCCGGGACCAACTACCTGCTGGTGGGCAGTGACTCGCGAGCGGGCCTGAGCGCCAGGCAGCGCAAGCAGCTGCACACCGGGAACGCAACGGGCCAGCGCACGGACACGATCGTGCTGATCCACACCGGCCGCGGGCCCACCCTCACCATGTCGATCCCCCGCGACTCCAACGTGCCGATCCCCGGCCACGGCACGACGAAGATAAACGCGGCCTTCGCGTACGGCGGCCCCAGGCTGCTGATCCAGACCATCGAGCAGGACACCGGGATCCACATCGACCACTACGTCGAGATCGGGCTCGGCGGGTTCGTGAACATCGTCGACTCGGTCGGTGGGATCACCATCTGCCCCAGTCACAACATGAACGACAAGCTCGCGAACCTCCACGTGAAGAAGGGCTGCCAGCACGCCGACGGCACCGTCGCGCTGGCCTACGCTCGGTCGCGGCACGCCGATCCGGCGCTGGGCGACATCGCACGCGGCGGGCAGCAGCGCGAGGTGATGAAGGCGGTCGGGCACAAGGCGCTGTCACCCTGGACGGTCATCAACCCGTTCCGCTACTGGAACCTCTGGACCTCCGCGACGGACAACCTCACCGTCGACAAGGACATGAGCGTCTTCGGCATGGGTCACTTCGGCTGGGCGATGACCCACACGGATCTGACCTGCCCGGTCCCGATCAGCAACCTCGCCGTGACGTGGGACCCGACGCGCTCGAAGCAGATGTTCCACGACATCATCAACGACGACACGTCCGCCATCGGCAAGGGCCTCTGCACCCGGTCGGGCCTCCCGAGCGGTTGAGCGCCCTCAGCGGGCCTTCCTCTGGTCGCTGATCCGCCGGGCCTTGCCCTGCGAGCGCTCGAGGGCGTGGGGCGGCACCACCTCGACGCGCGCGGTCACCCCGATGCGGTGCTTGATCCGCCCGGCCAGGGTCGCCGCCAGGGCGGCGTCGGCGCCGGAGTCAGGTTGACCCGCCGACTCCACCTGCACCGTCAGCTCGTCGAGGTTGCCCGGCCGCGTCAGGACGCAGAGATAGTGGGGTGCCAGGCCCTCGACGGCGAGGATCTGCTCCTCGATCTGGCTCGGGAACAGGTTGACGCCGCGCACGATCATCATGTCGTCGGTTCGGCCGGTGACCTTCTGCATCCGGCGGAAGGCCGGATACGCCGTACCGGGCAGGAGCCGGGTCAGGTCGCGGGTGCGGTAGCGGACGACCGGCATGGCCTGCTTGGTCAGGGTGGTGAACACCAGCTCACCCTCCTCGCCGTCCACCACCGGCTCCAGGCTCAGCGGGTCGACGATCTCGGGCAGGAAGTGGTCCTCCCAGACGTGCAGGCCGTCCTGCGTCTCACCCGACTCCTGGCTGACCCCCGGTCCCATCACCTCGCTGAGCCCGTAGATGTCGACCGCCCGGAGGTTCGTGCGCGCCTGCACCGCCCGGCGCATCTCGTCGGTCCAGGGCTCGGCGCCGAAGATCCCGACCTCGAGGCTGGTGTCCTTCGGGTCGACGCCCTGGGCCTCGAGCTCGTCGAGGATCGACAGGAAGTACGACGGCGTGACCATGATGACGCGGGGCCGGAAGTCGACCACCAGGCGCGCCTGGCGCTCGGTCATGCCGCCGCTCACCGGGACCACCGTGCAGCCGAGGCGCTCCGCGCCGTAGTGGGCGCCGAGCCCGCCGGTGAACAGCCCGTAGCCGTAGGCGACGTGCACGACGTCGCCCGGCCGACCGCCGGCGGCCCGGATCGACCGGGCCATCAGCTCGGCCCAGGTGTCGAGGTCGCCGGCGGTGTAGCCGACCACGGTCGGCCGGCCCGTCGTACCGCTGCTCGCATGGACGCGGCTCACCTGCTCGCGCGGGACGGCGAACATCCCGAAGGGGTAGTTGTCGCGCAGGTCCGCCTTGGTGGTGAAGGGGAATCGTCCGAGGTCGGCCAGTGAGCGCAGGTCGTCGGGGTGCACGCCGGCCTCGTCGAAGGCCCTCGTGTAGTGCGGCACACGCGAGTACGCCGTGGCCAGGGTCTCGCGGAGGCGTTCGAGCTGGAGCCGTTCGAGCTCGGCACGGTCGAACGTCGGGATCTCTCCGCTCATGGGAAGAGGTTAGAGGGACTGCATCCGGCTGTTCCCCAGTCGTGTGCGACTTCGGTCCGCACCAGCGGGCCGGACGGCGCCCGGCGTCAGAACAGGGTGCCGCCGATCTCCTTGCAGCGACCGACGAAGACCGCGACGACCTCGTCGCCCACGGTCACCAGTACCTCGTAGACACCGTCCGGGCCGGCGCGTTCGACCTCGGTGGCCGTCGCGACCAGCCGGTCCCCCAGCCGCGTCGGCCGCCGGAAGCGGATCTCCGCGCTCGCGGCCACGGTCGACCGGTTGTAGGAGTTGCAGGCGAAGGCGAACGCGCTGTCGGCGAGGGTGAAGGTGACGCCGCCGTGCCCGATGGCGTGCCCGTTCACCATGTCGTCACGCAGCGTCATCGAGAGCGTCGCCGTGCCCGGACCCACGGCGTCGACGGACATGCCGAGCGCCTGGCTGGCGCGGTCGTCCGCCCACATGGTCTCGGCACTGCGACGGGCGATCTCCTCGGGTGTCACGCACGAGAGGCTAGCGACGGACCCCCAGCCCTCATGGCGGTCGGGGGTCGGGGGTCGGGTCCAAGAAGAGGTGGCGCACCTCGGGGAACCTCGCCCGGATCAGCTCGTCGATCTCGTCCGCGGCCTGCTCGAGCTCCTCGGGCGACAGGTGGTCCGCCAGGTCGACGCGCGCGGCGACCAGCACCTGCTCGGGCGAGAGCCGCATCGTCATCAGCTCCAGCACCGAGTCGACCCGTTCGCCGCCGGTGATCGCCTCGCTGACGCCTCGGCGCAGCTCGGGCGACGCGGCCTTCCCGATCAGGTACTGCTGGTTCTGCCGGCCCAGACCGCCGGCGGCGAGGAGCAGCCCGACGAGGGCGCTCCCGTCCTCCCACCACGGCGCGCAGGGCCGCGGTTCGCGGAGCCGGCCAGCACCGTCGAGGTCGACTCGTCCTCCGCCATGGGCGCTCGCCGCGTCGACCGGGAGCAGCACCGGGTGGTCGTCAGACCGCGACCGCTCCGTCCGGCTCGTCGCCCAGCTCGTCGTCCTGCTCGTCCTGCTCGTCCGGCTCGTCGCCCAGCTCGTCGCGCAGCCGTGCCAGCAGCGCCGAGAGCAGCCGCGAGACCTGCATCTGCGTGATGCCCAGCACCTCGCCGATCTCCGACTGCGTCGCGCCCTTGAAGAAGCGCATCTCGAGCATGATCCGCTCGCGCCGGTCGAGGTGGCGCAGCAACGGCTTCAGGGCCACCCGCGCCTCCACGCTGTCGAAGCCGGCGTCGTCCGCTCCGATCCGCTCGCCCAGCCCGGCCTCCGAGTCCGCGGTGGTGGCGTCCAGCGAGGTGGGGGCGAAGCAGCCGTTGGCCGCGAGCGCCTCGACGACGAGGTCGAGGTCCAGGTCGAGGCGCTCGGCGATCTCGCTCGGTCGGGGGGCCCGACCCAACTCCTGGCACAGGTCCGACTCCACGGCAGTGATCCGGGCCTGCGCCTGCTGGACGCTGCGGGGCGGCCGCACGACCCAGCCGTGGTCGCGGAAGTAGCGGCGGACCTCCCCGCGGATGGTCGGCACGGCATAGCTGAGGAAGTCGGTGGCGCGCTCGGGATCGAAGCCGCGCACGGCCTTGACGAGCCCGAGGCAGGCGACCTGCTCCAGGTCGTCGAGCGCCACGCCGCGCGACCGGTACCGACGGGCGACCTCCACGGCGATCTGCACGTTCAGCTCGACGGCACGGTCCTGGTGGGCGCGCCGTTCGTCGTCGTCCGCGGCGGTCGCGGCGAGCGCCAACAGCCGCTGGGTCGCCTCGCGGCGCGGCAGGGCGTCGAGCTCGTCACCGACGGCGTCGGACGTGGATGAAGGCAGGAGAACAGTGGACACGACACGCACCTTCCGGGGAATGGCGCTCGTGGCAGTTGGTCTCAACCACTTCTCTCACTTCTACCACCGGTCTCCGCAACGGGCCAACACCCCTAAGGGCGTGAAACCGCACCTCAGACCGATCGGAGCCGATCGTCCGAACCGCGCACCACCAGCCCGTCGGCCAGGGCGAGGGTCAGGGCCTTCTCGAACCTCGAGCCCTCCCAGTACGCCGCCCCGACCAGCTCGTGCAGCTCGTCGGCGGTCACCGGGCCGCGATCCTCCAGCGCCCGGACGATCTGCCTCATCTCGTGGAGGACCTGGCGGTCGCGCGGTCCTTCGGTGGTCGCCTTCGGCGGTGGCATCGGCATCTGCGTGCTCCTCCTCGTGCTCGGCGGGCGGTTCAGGCGTGGGCTGCCGCGGGCCGGCCGCCGTGCTCGGCGTCCTCGGCCGTCAACGGCGTGGCGATGTCCTCCAGCGACTGGCCCTCGGCCTTCACCCCGAGGAACGCCTCGACGATGCCGCCTCCGATCATCAGCGCCGCGCCGACGAAGTACCCGACGGCGATCCCGGTGATGTCCTTGCTGGCCGACGCGTCGTCGAGGAGCTTGCCGAAGTAGAGCGGGCCGGTGATCCCGCCCAGCGCGGTGCCGATCGCGTAGAAGAACGCGATGCACAGGGCCCGGGTCTCCATGGGGAACACCTCGCTCGCGGTGAGGTACGCCGCACTCGCGCCGGCCGACGCGAAGAAGAACACGACGGCGCCCATCAGCGTCAGGGTCGTGGCGTTCAGGTCGCCGAGCACGAGACCGGTGATCGCGAGCAGCACACCGGAGAGCAGGTAGGTGCCGGTGATCATCCGGACCCGTCCGACGCGGTCGAACAGCGGGCTGAGGACGAGCGCGCCGGCGAAGTTGCTCACGGCGAACACGGCGAGGTAGTAGCCCGCCTGGGACACCCCGAAGAACGTGCTGAGCGCGTCGCCGTAGGTGAAGAAGAACGCGTTGTAGAGGAACGCCTGGCCGACGAAGAGGGACAGGCACAGGACGGTCCGCCGGGGGTACATGGTGAACACCGTCCGGGCGATCAGCCCCATCCCGATGGTCCTGCGCTGGCGCACGGTGATCGTGTCCTGCACCTCCGGCAGCTCGCGGCCGGTCTCCTTCGCGACCGTGCCCTCGATGCCGCGGACGACCTCCTCGCCGTCGCCCTCGCGTCCGTGGATGAACAGCCAGCGTGGGCTCTCGGGGACGTTGCGGCGTACGAACAGGACCCCGAGCGCCAGGATCGCGCCGAGGGCGAAGGCGAAGCGCCACCCGTACGACGCGTCGACGACGGTCGGGTCCAGGAGCGGGATCGTCAGCAGCGAGCCACCCGCGGCGCCGACCCAGAAGGAGCCGTTGATCGCGATGTCGACGCGGCCGCGGTAGCGCGCCGGGATCAGCTCGTCGATGGCGGAGTTGATGGCGGCGTACTCACCGCCGATGCCCGTGCCGGTGATGAAGCGACAGGCGAAGTACCACGTCGGGTTCATCGAGAGCGCCGTGAGCACGGTGCCGACGAGATAGACGGCCAGCGTGATCATGAACAGCCTCTTCCGGCCGAACCGGTCGGTGAGCTGGCCGAAGACCAGCGCCCCGAGGCAGGCCCCCGCGACGTAGATCGCGCCGGCGAAGCCGATGTCCCAGCTCGACATGCCCAGGCCGGTGCTGCTCGGCCGGAGCGCGTCGCTCATCGACCCGACGATCGTCACCTCGAGGCCGTCCAGGATCCAGACGGTCCCGAGGCCGATCACGATCATCCAATGCCATCGGGCCCAGGGCAGCCGGTCCAGGCGTGCCGGGATGTCGGTCGTGACCTGGCCGGTCTCGACGCCGCTCGCCATGTCTCCTCCTCCTCCTTGTCAGCGGCCGACGGCTCGCGCCAGCTCCGCCTTGGTCATCGACGATCGGCCGCGGATCTGCTTCTTCCTGGCCTCCTCGTAGAGCTGAGCCTTCGTCCGACCGCCCGAGCCCGAGTGCGACCGCAGGCCACCGCGACGTGACGACGAGAGGTCGTCGGTCGACGTGCGGCTGGCGGTGCGCGACTCGCCAGCGCGGGCGCGCTCCTTGTTGACGGTCCGCGCCGCGATCTCCTCGGCGGTCCCCTCACTGCGGCCCCGGTCCTCCAGGCCTTCCTTGATGTGCTCGTACTGACGCTCGCGCTTCTTGCTCCAGCTTCGTTGCGGCATGGTCCACCTCCGTCGTCTCCCCGCCCTCGTACCCGCAGACGGTCCCCGTATGCCGGACCGCGTCCATCGCCCACCCGGGTCGCATGTGGGCGCCCCGGTGGGGGTACGAGTGGAAGACGAGCGAAAGGAGCACCCATGCCTGACCTGACCGGGCGCACGATCGCCTTCCTGGTGGCCCCCGAGGGGACCGAGCAGGTGGAGCTGACAGAGCCGTGGTCGGCCGTCGAGGAGGCGGGTGGAACGCCGAAGCTGGTGTCCCTGAGGGCCGGAGAGGTGCAGGCCTTCCACCACCTCGACAAGGCCGACACGTTCACCGTGGACGCGGTGGTCGGCGACGCCGACCCCTCGGCGTACGACGGGCTGGTCCTGCCGGGCGGCGTGGCCAACCCCGACGCCCTGCGGATGGACGAGGACGCCGTGGCGTTCGTGCGCGACTTCATGGAGTCCGACCGCCCGGTCGCGGCGATCTGTCACGCGCCGTGGACCCTCGTCGAGGCGGACGTCGTACGCGGCCGCCGGATGACCTCGTGGCCGAGCCTGCACACGGACCTGCGCAACGCCGGTGCCGAGTGGGTCGACGAGGAGGTCGTCGTGGACGGCAACCTGGTGACCAGCCGCAAGCCGGACGACCTGCCGGCCTTCAACGAGGCGGCGGTCAGTCTCTTCGCGGGGTGACCACCGAGCCTCGCTCCAGAGCGGGCCCGCACGAGCGCAACCCTCCCGGCTGTTGGCTCAACCCGGAGGGCCGCTCCCCGCAGAACCTGCGAGACACCACCCGTGCCCACGTGGTCCGGATCGAAACGGTCAGGTGGCGAGCGTCCGGTCCAGCAGTGCGTGGAGCTCGTCGAACGAGCGTTCGGCACCAGGCCGGTGGTACATCGAGGTGTCGTCCATCGAGTAGCCGTGCGGGGACTCCGGGTAGATCTCGTTCCTCGCGGTCAGCCCGGCGTCCTCGAGGACCTGTCCGAGCCTCTCGACCGCCTCCGGAGGCATCCCGCGATCGTTGTCGGCGTGACCGAAGACGAACTCGGCGCGGGCCGCCGGGAGCCCGAGGTGGGGGCTGTCCGGCGCGTCGGTGACCAGGCCCCCGCCGTGGAAGCCGGCGGCAGCGACGACGTCGGGGTCGAGGTTCGCGGCGCGTACGGCGAGCCGGGCGCCCATGCAGTAGCCGACCACGCCGACCTCGACGCTGTCGGTGTGCTCGCGCAGGGCCGCGAGGTACGCCGGGATGTCACGCTCCAGGCGTTCGGTGGTGAGCTCCGCGATCCGCGGGCCGGTGTGCTGGAAGAACTCCTCGCGTGCGCCGGGCGCCCGCAGGTCGCCGGTCGGGGAGGTCTCGGCCGCGGTGCCGGAGCGGTAGAGGGTGTTGGGTGCGAGGACGGTGTAGCCCCAGCCGGCGATGCGGTCGCACATCTGCTCGATCTGGGGCCGGAGCCCGATCGCGTCGATGAACAGGAGGACCCCGGGCCCGGAGCCGGTCAGATAGGCCTCCGCGGTGCCGTCCGGCATCGCGAGCTCGAGGGTGGTCACGCCGCGATGCTAGCCGCCGGGCCCGGGCCGACAGCACCGCCGGCTGCGGCGGTCAGGCGCCGGACAGGTTCACTCGCCACCATGGGGAGGTTGGTCCCCTTCCGGAAGGCGCGTGCGTGCATCACCTGAGCTGGCTCGAGGCCTCCGTCGTCGGCCTCCTGCAAGGAGTCTCGGAGCTCTTCCCGGTCTCCAGCCTCGGACACAGCGTGCTGCTCCCGGCCGTCGTGGGCGGCAGCTGGGCACGGGACCTCAACGTCGCGGCCCCCGAGTCGCCGTACCTCGCCTTCATCGTCGGCACGCACGTCGCCACCGCCCTCGCGCTGGTGGCGTTCTACTGGCGGGACTGGCTCCGGCTCCTCACCGGGCTCTTCACCAGCGTCGTGCACCGTCGCCTCGCCACGCCCGACGAGCGGCTGATCTGGCAGCTGGTCGTCGCGACCATCCCGGTCGGCCTGACCGGGCTGATCTTCGAGCACTGGCTGCGCACACACCTCGGCCGACCCGTGCCGGCCGCGTGCTTCCTCATCGCGAACGGCGTGATCCTGATCGGCATCGAGTGGTACGCCGGGCGGGCGCCGGCCCCGGAGACGGTGCCGGCCGCCGTCCTCGCCGACAGCGTGGCCGACGGCGTGGCCGCCGACGCCCGGCTCTCCCGGATGACACTGGGTCGCTCGGTCGCCATCGGCAGCGCCCAGATCCTGGCCCTGGGCCCCGGCATCTCCCGGTCCGGCGCGACCGCCGCCGCAGGCATGCTGTCGGGACTGCGCCGCGACGACGCCCTCCGCTTCTCGTTCCTGCTCGCCACGCCGGTGATCATGGCGGCCGGCGTGCTCAAGCTCCCCGACCTCTTCGGCCCCCTGGGAGACGGGGTCCGCCCGCAGATCCTCTTCGGGTCCCTGCTGGCGGGCATCGGCGCCTACATCTCCGTCCGCTGGCTGACCCGCTACGTCCACACGAACACCCTGCGCCCGTTCGGGGTCTACTGCCTCGTGGCGGGCGTGGCGTGCCTCGTGTGGTTCTCACTGACCTGAGCGAGGACGGAGCGAGCGCCACCGGCCGCTCGCGCGGCAGGACCTCTGCCGGCGACGGGCGGTCCCCGGTGACGATCCCGCCGTGGGCACGGTAGTTTTCGGGGTGGACGGTGCGCGTACGACGTATCACTGCGGGGCGTGCGCGCCTCCTGTGGGGGTGTGATGACCATGCACGGGGCATCAGGGGGTCCGACCTCCTCGGCTCTGTACGACGCGGCGACCGACGCGTTCCGTCGGTGGCGCGCCGGCGAGGAGTCCGCGCTCGACGAGCTGGTGCGCATCATGAGCCCGGTGCTGTGGCACGTCGTGCGGGCCACGGGGCTCGACCGCGAGGCCGCCGAGGACGTCGTCCAGAACACCTGGCTCACGCTGGTGGGCTCGGCCCCCTCCGTGCGCGACCCGCAGGCGATCACCCGCTGGCTGTGCACCACCGCGCGCCGCGAGGCGTGGCGGGTGAGCAAGGCGTCGACGCGCATCCGGCCCGTCGAGGACGAGGTCATCGACGCGCGCATGCCGGCACAGCGGTCGCCCGAGGCCGAGGCCGTCACCAACGACGAGAAGGCACTGCTGTGGCAGGCGCTCGGCCGGCTGCCGGAGCGCTGCCAGAAGCTCCTCCGGATCGTGGCGTGGGAGCCACGCCCGGACTACTCCTCCGTCGCCGAAGGCCTGCAGATGCCGGTCGGCAGCATCGGCCCGACGCGCCGACGGTGCCTGGACAAGCTTCGCGTCGAGCTCGGAGGCGTGTCATGAAGCTCACCGACGACCAGATCCTGGAGGCGGTCGCCCGGCTCTACGCCGACATCGACCCACCCCCCGGCGACCTCGCGGACGGCGTGCTCGCGCGGCTCGCGGTCGACGGCCTCGAGATGGAGTACGAGCTGCTCACGCTGGTCGAGCGCGTCGACCACGCCGCCGGCACGCGCGGAGCGACCGCCGCCGAGAACGACGCGGCCACCGTGGCGCTGGAGTTCGCCGGTGCGTCGTACCGCGTGCTCGTGCGGATCAGCACGGTGGACGGGCAGCGCCGCCTCGACGGCTGGATCGTTCCGGCCGTGCCGATGCGGATCTTCGTCGGCCCGCACAGCGACGCCGTGGCCCACGCCCGGCAGCGTGCCGACGCCGACGACGACGGACGCTTCGAGTTCGTCGACTCGCCGCGAGGCGAGCTCCGGCTGTGGCTGCTGCCGCAGCCCGGGGCCGACGCGGCCGTCACGGCCTTCGTGACACCGCCGTTCGTGGTGTAGGCCACACACATCGGACCCGGTGCCGGGTATCAGGACCTCCGTCCGCGGCTCCTGACCAGCAGAGGCCGGCGCCGCTGCTTCGGGGGAACAGCGGGCCCCGGCCCCGGGCGAGCCCCTTCGGGGGCGCCGGGAACAACCACAGGGC
>JBAUWD010000085.1:0-13018 GCA_049583575.1 Nocardioides sp. | reverse complement strand
GGTCGACCCCGAGAAGTGGTCGCTCGTCGGCGGCGGGGTGGACCCGGGCGAGGACGACCTCGCGGCCGCACTTCGCGAGCTCCGTGAGGAGACCGGGCTGACCGGCATCGACCTCGACCCGCGCGGGACGTTCGCGTTCTACTGCGTCGGCTGCGCCGAGTACCACGAGGTGGCGCTCTTCACCGCGTTCACCCACCTGACCGACGCCGACGTCGAGTGCCACGAAGGCCGGCAGATCGTGTTCGTCGACCCGGCGACCGTGCATCTCCTGGCCTGGAACCGGGCGCTCGCCGTGGCGCTGCCGCGCATCGTCGGCAGCCCGGCGTACGCCGCGCGGTTCGGTCGGCGGAAGAGCCGCGCGTTCGGCTGCGCGCTGCTCGTCGACGCGGAGGGGGCCGTGCTGCTGCAGGAGCGCGACGAGCACGCGCCGATCGACCCGGACCGCTGGGGTCTCTCCGGCGGACACCTCGAGCCCGGTGAGACGCCCGAGGCCGGCGCCTACCGCGAGATCGCCGAGGAGACCGGTGTGGTCCTCGCTCCCGGGACGCTCCACCTCTTCGACACGTTCGAGATCTTCCACCCCACCTACGGCTCCGTCGACCTGGTGCACGTGTTCGCCGGACGGGTCGACCTCACCGACGCCGACATCGACTGCCGCGAGGGCCGGCAGATCGTCTTCGTCCCCGGCGACCGCGCGCGCGACCTCGACCTGACGATGACCGGCGTCCACGCCGTCCCGGCCTTCCTGGACTCCGCCGACTACCTCAGGACGAGCCCGTGAGCACCCACGCGGGCCCCGACGTCATCGCGGTCCCCGGCCGCGGTGCGGAGGACGTCGTGGTCGCGACCGCCGGTGCCGACGAGGGGTGTGTGTTCACCGGCACCGAGGACGGCGGCGTCTGGCGGGTCGGCCACCGCGGCAACCGTCTCGACCTCGTCGCCCGGACCGGCGGCCGGCCGCTCGGCATCGAGATCGACCTCGACGGCCGCCTGCTGGTCTGCGACGCGACGAGGGGGCTGCTGCGCGTCGACCCGGCCACCGGCGGGGTCGAGCCGGTGACCGACCGGGTGGCGGGCGTCCCCATGGTGTTCTGCAACAACGCGGCGGTCGCCGGTGACGGCACCGTGTGGTTCTCCGACAGCTCGCGGCACTTCGGCCTCGACCGCTGGAAGGAGGAGTTCGTCCAGGACACGCGCACCGGCCGCCTGCTCCGGCTGGGGGAGGACGGCGCGGTCGAGGTGGTCCTCGACGGACTGGCCTTCGCCAACGGCGTCGCCCTGGCCGCGGACGAGTCCTTCGTCGCCGTCGCCGAGACCGCCGCCCGGACCGTCGTACGCCGCTGGCTGACCGGCCCGCGGGCGGGGGAGCGCGACCTCCTCGTGGCGGACCTGCCCGGCTACCCCGACAACATCTCCCGAGGCAGCGACGGCCTGATCTGGGTGAGCCTCGCGTCGCCGCGCGACCCGCTCGTCGAGCGGGTGAAGACCGGCCCGCTGCCGCTACGACGTGCGGTCACCCGGCTCCCCGACGCGCTGCAGCCGAAGCCGAGGCGCACGGTCCGCGCCCGGGCGTACGACGACACGGGTCGCCTCGTCCACGACGTGGACGTCAACGCCGAGCGGTACCACATGGTCACAGGCGTCCGCGAGCACGACGGGCGACTGTGGCTGGGCAGCCTGCACGAGCCGGCGATCGCGGTGGTCGACCTCTGAGACCACGCGTCGGAACCCGACAGGCCTCGTCCGCCTGGGGCCCGCTGCGGTCGCTCCGTCTACACTCGATCGGGATCGGACAGTCGGACGAAAGGGCCCGGATGGGACTGCTGGAGCAGGTCACCTCGCCTGCCGATCTGCGCGACCTCACCGACTCCCAGCTGGCGGCGCTCGCCTCCGAGATCCGCGACGAGCTGGTCCGCACGTGCGCGCCGCGCGGCGGTCACCTCGGTCCCAACCTCGGGGTCGTCGAGCTGACCCTCGCCATCCATCGGGTCTTCGACTCCCCGCGCGACCGGGTCGTCTTCGACACCGGGCACCAGGCCTACGTCCACAAGATGCTGACCGGCCGCGCACGCCGGTTCGACACCCTCCGCACCGAGGGCGGCCTGTCCGGCTACCCCAGCCGCGCCGAGTCCGACCACGACGTCGTGGAGAACTCCCACGCCTCGACGTCGCTGTCGTACGCCGACGGCCTGGCCAAGGCCTATGCCTTGCGTGGAGAGGACCGCTACGTCGTCGCGGTGATCGGCGACGGCGCCCTCACCGGCGGCATGGCCTGGGAGGCCCTCAACAACATCGCCGTCGGCGCCGACCGCAAGCTCGTGATGGTCGTCAACGACAACGGCCGGTCCTACCAGCCGACCGTCGGCGGCCTGGCCACCCACCTCGCCACACTGCGCACCAACCCGCGCTACGAGGAGATGCTCGACCAGGTGCGCACCCGGCTCAACAAGGTGCCCGGCGTCGGGCCGGCGGTGTACGACGCCCTCCACGCGATGAAGAAGGGCATGAAGGACGCCCTGGCTCCCCAGGGCATGTTCGAGGACCTCGGCCTGAAGTACGTCGGCCCGATCGACGGTCACGACCGCCACGCCGTCGAGCAGGCGCTCGGCCAGGCGAAGCGGTTCGGCGGCCCGGTCATCGTCCACGTGATCACGCACAAGGGCTTCGGCTACGACCCCGCAGAACGCAACGAGGCCGACCAGTTCCACCAGATCGGCGCCTTCGACGTCGAGACCGGCGAGGCGCGGCCCGCCGGCCGCATCTGGACCGACTACTTCTCCGAGGAGATGGTCGCCCTCGGCTCGGAGCGCCAGGACATCGTGGGCATCACCGCCGCGATGCTCTACCCCGTGGGCCTCGACCGGTTCGCCGCGGCGTACCCCGAGCGCATCTTCGACGTCGGCATCGCCGAGCAGCACGCCGTCACCAGCGCGGCCGGGCTGGCGATGGGCGGGCTGCACCCGGTCGTCGCCATCTATGCGACGTTCCTCAACCGGGCCTTCGACCAGGTGCTGATGGACGTCGCCCTGCACCGGTGCGGCGTCACCTTCGTCCTCGACCGCGCGGGCGTCACCGGCACCGACGGCGCCAGCCACAACGGCATGTGGGACCTCTCGATCCTCCAGGTCGTGCCCGGGCTGCGGATCGCCGCTCCGCGCGACGGTGCCCGCGTCCGCGAGCTGCTCCGCGAGGCCGTGGCCGTCTCCGACGCGCCGACCGTCGTCCGCCTGCCGAAGGGTGCGCCGCCCGCCGACATGGAGGCGGTCGACACCGTGGGCGGCTGCGACCTCCTCGTACGCCGCGGCGCCAAGGACGTGCTGGTCGTCGGCATCGGATCCATGGCCTCCGTCGGGGTGGACGTGGGCGAGCGCCTGGCCGCGCAGGGGATCGGGGTCACCGTGGTCGACCCGCGCTGGGTCAAGCCGCTCGACGCCTCCCTGGTGCGGCTCGCGCGCGACCACCGGCTCGTCGTCAGCATCGAGGACAACGGCCGGGTCGGCGGCGTGGGCGCTGCGCTGCTCCAGCGCATGACGGACGAGGGCGTCACCACGCCGTTCTCCCTGCACGGCATCCCCCAGGAGTTCCTCGGGCACGCCGAGCGGCAGGCGATCCTCGACCGCATCGGCCTCAACGCCCAGACCATCGCCCGCGGCGTCGTGGAGCGCATCACCGCACTCCACGACGCGCCCGAGGCGGCGGTCGTCGAGCGCCGCCACTGACGGCCGGCCCGAGGAGTGGGGCCATGTCCCGCGTCGGGCGCAGCGCCGTCCAGGAATAGGCTGGCAGCAGGTAGCGCTCCTACGCACGTCCACTGCCCGGCTCGCCAGAAAGGTCTCCGGTGCCCGACCCCGACCGCCTGGTCCACATCGTCGACGACGTTCCCGAGCTCGACGGGCTCACCGACCTGTCGATGGTGCTCGTCCTCGACGGCTTCCTCGACGCGGGCAACGCCGCGGGGATCGCGGCCCGGCACCTCGTCGAGCAGTCCGGGGGCGGTCGCGTCGTGGCCACCTTCGAGGTCGACGAGTTCCACGACTACCGCGCTCGCCGGCCGGCCATGTCGTTCGTCCGCGACCACTACGAGCAGTACGACGCGCCCCGGCTCGTGGTGCGGCTGCTCGCCGACGGTGGCGGCACGCCGTACCTCCTGCTGCACGGACCGGAGCCGGACAACCGCTGGGAGGCGTTCGCAGTCACGGTCCGCCACGTCGTCGAGCGGCTCGGGGTGACCCGGGTGATCGGCCTCGGCGCCGTGCCCATGGCCGTGCCGCACACGCGCCCGATCGCCGTGACCCACCACGCCAACAACCCCGACCTCCTCAGTGCCGACAGTCCCTGGCGTGGCGAGCTGCGGATCCCGTCGAGCGCCCAGGCGCTGCTCGAGCTGCGGCTGGGGGAGTGGGAGCACGACGCCATGGGCTTCGTCGCCCACATCCCCCACTACCTCGCGCAGCTGGACTATCCCCAGGCATCGCTGTCGCTGCTCGAGCACGTCGAGCGGGCGGGCATGGTGGCCGTCGACCTGAGCGACCTCCGCGAGGCAGCCCGGACCCGTGCCGAGGAGGTGGCGACCTACCTGGCCGCGAACACCGAGGTCGCCGAGGTCGTCCAGGCGCTCGAGCAGCAGTACGACGCCTTCGCGCGCGCCGCGGAGGAGGGCAACAGCCTCCTGGCCGACGACGAGCCGATCCCGACCGGCGAGGAGATCGGCCGGCAGTTCGAGCAGTTCCTGGCCGGGCTCGACGGGCCCGAGAGCGACTAGGGCGTGTCTCCCTCCTCCGCTGCGGAGCTCGTCGGGCTCCTCGACATCGAGACCCTCGACACCGACCTCTTCCGGGGGCGCAGCCCCGACACCGACCGGCAGCGCGTCTTCGGCGGTCAGGTCGCCGCGCAGGCGCTGATCGCGGCCATCCGCACCGCCGAGCCCGGGCTCGACGTGCACTCCATGCACGCCTACTTCCTGCGGCCGGGCGACACCTCGGTCCCGATCATCTACGACGCCGAGCGCATCCGCGACGGCCGCTCGTTCGAGACCCGGCGCGTGGTCGCACGTCAGCACGGGCGTCCGATCTTCTACCTGACCGCGAACTTCCAGCGTCCCGAGGAGGGCTTCGACCACCAGGACGCGATGCCCGACGTGCCCGGCCCCGACGGTGGGCTCACCTTCGCCCAGATAGCCGCGCGGCGGACGGGCGGCAGCGACGCCGCCGCGAGCTTCGCGAAGGAGTGGGCGGCACTCGACACCCGCTTCCTGGGGAACTCCCGGCACCCCGGCCACACCCACCTCGCCGACGACACCGACCGACCGGCGCGCGCCCAGCTGTGGATCCGGGTCAACGGCGAGCTCGGCGACGACCCCGACCTCCACGTCGCGGCGTTCACGTACGCCAGCGACCTGACGCTGCTGGGGGCGACGCTGGTGCCGCACGACGTCGAGATCGGGTCGCCGGAGCTGATGCCCGCCTCCCTCGACCACACGATCTGGTTCCACCGGCCGTTCCGGGCCGACCGGTGGTGGCTCTACGACCAGTGGTCGCCGTCGGCGAGCGGCGCGCGAGGGCTCTCGCTGGCCCGCGTGTTCACCGAGGACGGCCGGCTCGTCGCCACGGTCGCCCAGGAGGGCCTGATCCGCCGGCGTACCCGCTGACCCCTGCTCAGAGCTCGAGGCGGAGGAACACCAGCCAGTCCCGCAGCTCCTCGGGTACGTCGTAGTAGGGCGCGACCTCCACGAAGCCGAGGTCGCGGTAGAGCGCCAGCGCCTCCTCCTGGCGGATGCTGGTGTCGAGGTACATGCGCCGGTATCCGGCAGCGCGAACCCGGTCGAGCAGGTGCTCGGCCAGCGCCCGTCCCACTCCGCGCCCGCGGGCGATCGGGGCGACGAACATCCGCTTCATCTCGCAGGACTCGAGGTCCAGTCGCTTGGCCCCGACGCAGCCCAGCGCCAGCTCGGCCTCCCGCGCGAGCAGGAGGCTCCCGTCCGGCGGGCCGTAGCTCCCGGGCAGCCCCGCCAGCTCCCTCTCCCAGGCGGCCTCGTCGAAGTAGGCGTCGATCAGGTGGGCGTCGCCGGTGTGCCGTTCACGGTGCCAGGTGAGGAACGAGCGGCACAGGCGGCGTACCTCGTCGAGGTCCTCGTCGCTCTCCGCGTCCTGGATGTCCACGGCTCATGGTCCCGCCACACGAATCCCGGGCACAGGCCCCCGCGGGCCAGGTGTTGGGACCCGGCACGGCTCAGGCGGGCCCGGTCCGGCCCAGCAGGTGCGGGGCGCCGCTCGCCGGCGAGGTGAGCGCGAAGAGGAGTCCGTCGACCGTCGCGTCGACGCCGAACGCGACGGATCCGGGCAGGAAGATGGGCTTCTTGAACGCCGCGTCGACCCGCACCGCGTCGGGCAGCCGGTTCTCGACCGCGGCCACGCAGCGGGCCAGGCTCCACATGCCGTGCGCGATCTGGCGCCTGAAGCCGAGCGCCCGGGCCGTCAGCGGGTAGAGGTGGATCGGGTTGTGGTCGCCCGACACCGCGGCGTACCGGCGGCCGAGATCGGCCGGGAGCCGCCACGTGACGCGTCCGGGAACGACGCCGCCGCCGTCCGCGGTGGTCGAGACCCCGTCGACGTCCGCGGTCTCGACCGGCTCGCCCGTCGGGCGACCCCGACGGAGGTAGGTCGAGCAGCTCTCCCAGACCACCTCGCCGCCGGAGTCGACCTGGGTCAGGAAGTCGACGGTGCGGCCCTTCGGGTGTGGGCGCACCTCGTGCGCGCGCGTCGTCACCGTGACGGTCTCGCCGACGGCGACCTGCCGGCGCGCGGTGATCGAGTTCGCGAGGTGCACGGTGCCGACGGCCGGGAACGGGAAGGCCGGGTCGGTGAGGATCGCCATGTGCAGCGGGAAGGCGAGCAGGTGGGGATAGGTGAGCGGCACCGTGTCCTTGACCGGGAAGCCGCACACCTCGGCGTACGACGTGACCGGCGCCCGCTCGATCGTCACCGCCGGCCGGGAGAAGGCCAGCCCGTCGAACCCGCCGGTCCTGCGGATGCCCGGCAGCTGGTTGACGACCGGGACCGACGGGAGCGCCGCGCGCAGGAGGGTGGCGAACCCGCCCGCTCCGCCGTGCACGATGCGCACCTCACCGCCGGTCGAGGCGCCGGCGCCTGCGGTCGAGCCTGTCGAGACCATCACGCCCCCAGCATCATCTGCCCGCAGACGCGCACGACGTTGCCGTTGACGGCCGTCGAGCGGGGGTCGGCGAACCACGCGATGGTCTCGGCCACGTCGACCGGCTGGCCCCCCTGGCTCATGGCGTTGAGCCGGCGGCCGACCTCGCGGGTGGCGAAGGGCACCGCCGCGGTCATCCTGGTCTCGATGAACCCCGGCGCGACGGCGTTGACGGTGACGCCCTTCTCGAGCTCGCCGGCCAGCGAGTCGACGAGCCCGATCACGCCGGCCTTCGAGGCGGCGTAGTTCGTCTGGCCCACGTTCCCCGCGATGCCGGCGATCGAGGCGACGCCGATGATCCGACCGTTGTCGTGTATCAGGCCCTGCGCGAGGAGCTCGCTGGTGATCCGCTGGGGGGCGACGAGGTTCACCGAGAGGACCGAGCTCCAGCGCTCCTCGTCCATGTTCGCCAACCGCCGGTCGCGGGTGATGCCCGCGTTGTGGACGACCACGTCGACGCCGCCGTGTGCGGTGGCGAGGTGCTGGGCGATCCGCTTCGGAGCGTCCTTGGCGGTGATGTCGAGGGTGAGGTAGTCGCCACCGAGCTCGTTGGTGAGCGAGATCAGGTCACTCGCCGCCTGGGGCACGTCGACACCGACCACCGTCGCCCCGTCGCGGGCCAGCACCCGCGCGATCTGCTCCCCGATGCCCCGGGCGGCTCCGGTCACGAGCGCGACCCTGCCCGTCAGCGGGTGCTGCCAGTCGGCCTTCGCCGCGGCCCTCTTCGCCGCCGTGCCGATCCTGACCACCTGGCCCGACACGTACGCCGACTTCGGCGACAGCAGGAACCCCAGGGTCGAGGCCACCGCCCCCTCGGCACCGCCGGTGACGTAGACCAGCTGGCAGGTGCCGCCTCGGCCGACCTCCTTGCCGAGGCTCCGGGTGAAGCCCTCCAGGGCGCGTTGGGCGACTCGCTCCTCACCCCCGACCTGCTCCGGTGGCGTCCCGAGGACGACCAGGCGTGAGCACGGCTCGAGGCTGCGCATCAGTGGCGCGAAGAAGTCGCGGAGCTCCACGAGCCGCGTCGGGTCCGTGATCCCGGTCGCGTCGAAGACCAGGCCCTGGTAGCGCGTGCCCGCCTCCGTCGTCACGACGGTCGCGATGTCGAGCGCCTCGAGGACGCGGGGCAGCGACCCGACGAGACGTCCCTCGCCCCCGACGACGACGGTGCCGTCCACCAGCGGCGACCCCGCGACGTACCGGTCGAGCGGGACGGGGTTCGGCAGCCCGAGGTTCTTGACCATCAGCCTGCCCAGGGGGGAGGACACGAAGTCCTGGTAGCGGTCCGTCATGGTGTCCTTTCGACGGTCACTCGGCGTTCGAGACCACCTTCGGGGGTCGAGCCTGTCGGGACCAGATGTAACACTCCGTGTAACTCAGCGTCCACCTTCCGTGATGTGGCGCTCATTGCATTGGTCCCCACGCGCGGAGGAGCCAGGATAGGGCCATGACCTCGCAGACCCGTCGGGTCGCCGTGCTCGGCGGCAACCGCATCCCGTTCGCCCGCTCCAACAGCGCGTACGCCGACGCGTCCAACCAGGAGATGTTCACGGCGGCGCTGGACGGGCTGGTGACCCGCTTCGGGATCGAGGGCGAGCGCCTGGGCGAGGTCGTGGGTGGCGCGGTGCTCAAGCACGCACGCGACTTCAACCTGATCCGCGAGTCGGTGCTGGGCTCGAGGCTCGCTCCCGAGACCCCGGCCACCGACCTCCAGCAGGCGTGCGGCACCGGGCTCCAGGCCGCCGCCGTCGTCGCCGACAAGATCGCCCTCGGCATCATCGAGGCCGGCGTCGCGGGCGGCACCGACACGACCTCGGACGCGCCCGTCGCCATCAGCGACAAGCTGCGCCGGAAGCTGATGAAGGTCAACGCCGCGCGTGACACGAGGGCGCGGCTGACGGCACTGGCACAGATCCGGCCGGGTGACATCGGGCTGTCGATCCCGCAGAACGGCGAGCCGCGCACGAAGCTGTCGATGGGCGAGCACGCCGCGCTGACCGCCCTGGAGTGGCGCATCGGGCGCGAGGAGCAGGACGAGCTGGCCGCGCTCTCCCACCAGCACCTCGCCGCGGCGTACGACGCGGGGTTCCTCGACGACCAGATCACGCCGTTCCGCGGGCTCGAGCGCGACCAGAACCTCCGCCCCGACTCGTCGGTCGAGGCGCTCGCCAGGCTCAAGCCGGTGTTCGGCAGGGGCGAGGGCGCCACGATGACCGCGGGCAACTCCACCCCACTGACCGACGGAGCGTCGGCGGTGCTGCTGGCGTCCGAGGGCTGGGCCGCCGACCACGGGCTCGAGCCCCTGGCGTTCCTGGTCGACCACGAGACCGCCGCGGTCGACTTCGTGCACGGCAACGAGGGGCTGCTGATGGCGCCCGCCTACGCCGTGCCCCGGCTGCTGGCTCGCCACGGGCTGACCCTGCAGGACTTCGACTTCTACGAGATCCACGAGGCGTTCGCGTCGCAGGTGCTGTCGACGCTGAAGGCCTGGGACGACCCGGTGTTCTGCAAGGAGCGACTCGGCCTCGACGACGTGCTCGGCCCGATCGACCGCACGAGGCTCAACGTGAACGGCTCGTCGCTCGCTGCCGGTCACCCGTTCGCGGCGACCGGAGGGCGGATCCTGAACGTCGCCGCCAAGCTGCTGGCGCAGCGGGGGTCCGGGCGCGTCCTGATCTCGATCTGCGCCGCCGGCGGCCAGGGAGTGACCGCGATCCTCGAGCGGTGACGGCACGCGGGTCGAGGCCGCACCGCCGTGGGTCGAGCCCGCACCGCCGTGGGTCGAGCCTGTCGAGACCCCGGGGACGTGGGTCGAGCCTGTCGAGACCCCAGGGACGTGGGTCGAGCCTGTCGAGCCCCGATCACCCCCCGGCCATCGCCAGCGCGGAGGTCAGCAGCAGCGCCTTCACCTGCTCGGCGCCGATCCTGCCCACGTGCGGCACACCCGGTGCGGCCTCGTCGATGACCAGGCCCACCCGAGCGAGCTGCAGGCCGCCGAGCCCGGTCGCGTAGAGCGTGTTGGCCAGCAGGACCGGGTCCTCGATCGTGAAGTCACCCCGGCGGGCCCCGGCCTCCAGCGTCCGGCGCAGGATGGCCAGGCACGCGGCGATCGCCCGCCCGAGCCGCAGCATGGCGCCCTCGGAGATCTCGTCGAACAGCTCGGTGCCGGTGCGGCGCATCAGGCTGTGGGCGCAGTCCACGAATGCCGGGTGGGCGACGCCGAAGTCGACGAACGTCGACACGAGCGCGGCGAGCTGTCGACGCGGCGACCTGCTCGTCGCGGCGGCCTCGGACAGGGCGGCGGCGAGCTCGTCGAGGTATGCCACGAGGGCGAGGGCGAACAGCTCCTCCTTGCCGGTGAAGTGCCGGTAGACGATCGCCCGGTTGATGCCGACCGCCCGGGCGATGTCCTCGATCTGCGCGTCGGCCACCCCGCGCTCGTCGAACAGGCTGCGGGTGGCGGCGAGGATCGCCGACTCCCGCGCCCGACGTCGTACGGCGGTCGTGCTGCGGCGCGACTCGGGTCGCTCGGCACTGGTCGGCACTCCGGCATCGTAGGGCCTCGTGCAACTCCGAGTTGCACGAGTGTCACAAGAAGCGCGTCAACGCCGCCACGGACTGCGACGGGACGGTGACGGCGATGCCCTGGCCGATCGCCTTGATTCGCCACCGGTCGCCGTCTCGGAACACCTTGGCCATCATCAGACCGGTGCGCGGCACGCCCTCGGTCAGCGTGAAGCGCGCGAGCTCGACGTCGTGGTCGTCCACCAGCCGGCAGTAGGCGTTGTCGACCCACTCCAGGGTGTGGCCCTGGTAGCTGCTGACCAGGAACAAGATGGTGTCCACCTTCGGGTAGACCTGGCCGAGGTCGACGGTGATCTGCTCGTCGTCGCCCTCGCCGCGGCCGGTGATGTTGTCGCCGAGGTGTACGACGGACCCGTCTCGGGTCGCGAGGTGGTTGTAGAAGGCGAGGTCGAACAGCTGGCCGCCGGCGAACTGCACCGCCGAGGCATCGAGGTCGATGTCGGCGACGCCGGAGCCGATGAAGCCCGCACCCGGCAGCTTGTCCCAGCCCAGTCCCATCCGCAGCCGGGTCAGTGGCTGCCCGTCGTCCGTGGCCAGCGCCATCTCCTGGCCCCTCGTCAGCTCGATCACGTCGTCCCTCCCGTCGGTGCAACCACGAAACTACCGGGGGCCGGTCGGCAGCCTCCAGGACGTGCGGCAGGTGCACGTCGTGGGGGAGGAGGCGATGTCACCGTTCGCGACGGGCAGCATCCCGCGGGGCGCGCAGGCGCTGCGGCTCGCCCGCACCCGGGGCCGCGTCATCGCCGACACCGACGACGAGGGCGGGGCTAGTGGAACGAGCGCACGGTCTCCATGGTGTGGGTCTCCTGGTGGAGGCCGGAGTCGTGGCTCCGCAGGGGTCGCGCGACCTTACGCAGGCGGTGCGCCGGCTTGTCGCTCGCCGCGTCCGAGTGGTTCGCTGCGCCGAAGATGATGGCGCCGAAGATGATGGCGAAGATGATGACGTAGAGCAATCGCTTTTGGTCTCGGAACATTCGTCCTTCCCCCAGTGAGCGGAACCTCCGACCCTAGCACGCTGTCATTCGGACCCTGGACGGTGGTGCTGGAATTCCCGCCCACTGCGAATATCCTCGCCCGAGGGACTCGGCGACGTGGCATGACTGATCGTGAGGTCGAGTGCCTGCACGAAGTCACCGACACCGGCGATCTCCCCTGGATGACACATTCTTCACGACCAGAACAATTCTCCCCCTAGAGCATTTCCCGCACCGTCGCGATCGTGTCGGCGTCATCGGGGCCCTTGTCGTCTCGGTATCGGATCACCCGAGCGAACCTGAGCGCGACTCCTCCCGGGTAGCGGCTCGACCGTTGCACTCCGTCGAAGGCGATCTCGACGACCTGCACCGGCCGCAGGGGTACGACGTAGTGGGCGCGCACCTCACTCGGCTCGAGCGCGAGCTCGGTGAACCGCGCGGTCTGCCAGGCGAGCATCTCGTCGGTCATGCCCTTGAAGGTCTTGCCGAGCATCACGAACGCCCCGTCACCGTTCGACGGGTCGCGGGCGCCGAGGTGGATGTTGGACAGCCGGCCCTCGCGGCGCCCGCTGCCCCACTCGACGGCCAGCACGACCAGGTCGAGGGTGTGGACCGGCTTCACCTTGACCCAGCCGGAGCCGCGACGTCCGGCGGCGTACCCGGCCTCGAGGCTCTTCACGACCACGCCCTCGTGACCGCGCGCCAGCGCGTCGCGTGCGAACGCCTCCGCCGCCTCGGGGGAGTCGGTCACCAGCCGCGGCACGCGATGCTCCTCGGGCACCAGGGCGTCGAGCGCGGCCAGCCGCTCGGCACCGGGAGCGTCGAGGAGGTCGCGCCCGTCGACGTGGAGCACGTCGAAGAAGTACGGAGTCACCACGACGCCCGCGGACTGTGCCGTGCGCGACGCGGTCTCCTGGAACGGCCGGGGACGTCCGTCGTCGTCGAGCGCGATGGCCTCGCCGTCGAGGACGAGCTCGGTGGCGGGCAGGGCACGCGCGACGGCCACGACCTCCGGCAGCCGCTCGGTGATGTCGTCGAGGCTGCGCGTCGCGATCTGTACGTCGTCACCGTGCCGGTGGACCTGGATCCGGATGCCGTCGAGCTTCACGTCGACCGCGACCGGCCGGCCGGAGCCACCCCCGGCCTTGGTGATCGCGGCGGCGACGTCGGGGGCGCTGGAGGCGAGCATCGGCAGCACCGGGCGACCCACCTCGAGGCCGACCTCGGCGACGGCCTCCTCGCCTCCGGTC
>JBAUWD010000084.1:0-3505 GCA_049583575.1 Nocardioides sp. | reverse complement strand
CGAACCACGAGGTGGGCACCCTCCAGCCCGTCGCCGAGGTGGCCGCCGCGACGGGCGACGTACCACTCTTCGTCGACGCCTGTGCGTCGGCCGGGCGGCTTCCCCTGCCCGGCGGGTGGTCGGCCCTCGCCGCGTCGGCACACAAGTGGGGTGGCCCGGCGGGCGTCGGGGTCCTCGTCGTACGGCGTGGGGTGCGGTGGCGCGACCCCTTCCCCGAGGACGACCGGGCGGCCGAGCACGAGACCGGGTTCGAGAACGTCCCGGCGATCCTGGCCGCCGCCGCCGCCCTGCAGGCAGTCGTCGCGGAGCGAGAGACCGAGGGCGCGCGGCAGCACGCCCTGGTGGACCGGGTCAGGCGCGTGGTCGGCGGGCTGCCCGACGTCGAGGTCGTCGGCGACCCGGACCAGCGCCTCCCCCACCTCGTCGCGTTCTCGTGCCTCTACGTCGCGGGCGAGGCGCTGGTGAGCGAGCTCGACCGCGTCGGGTTCGAGGTGGCGAGCGGGTCCGCGTGCACGTCGTCGTCCCTCGAGCCCAGCCACGTGCTCGCCGCGATGGGTGCGCTCACCCACGGCAACGTGCGCGTGTCCGTGGGGCGCGAGACGACCGACGACGACGTCACTGCCTTCCTCGACGCGCTCCCCGGACTGCTCGACGGTCTCCGGGCGAGGCCGTGATGCTCGAGGTCGACTGCCGTGGCCTGGTCTGCCCCGCTCCGGTCATCGAGCTGGCACGGCACATCGCCCTGGTCGCCCCGGGCGGACTGCTCGCCGTCGTGGCCACCGACCCCGCGGCTCGCACCGACGTGGCCGCTTGGTGCCGGATGACGGGGCACGAGTACGTCGGCGAGGAGGTCGCCGACGACGGCGCTCCGCGCTACGTCGTACGACGCAGCGACGGCGCGCGCGAGCCGGGCGGCTAGCTCGCGAGCCCGGTCGCGACCTCGTCCGCCGCGGTGTCGCCGTACGACGCGCGGACCCGCTCCACGAACTGACCGGGGCTGAAGGAGTACTCCTGGGTGCCGACCGTCTCGACGACGTACGCCGCCAGCACGCACCCGACCTGGGCCGCGCGCTCGTGCCCGAGCTGCCACTCGAGCCCGGCCAGGAAGCCGGCCCGGAACGCGTCGCCGACCCCGGTCGGCTCGACCGCGACGACCCCGGCGGCCGCCTTCACCTCGATCGGCTCGGTGTCGCGGACGAGGATGCGCACGCCGTCAGCACCGAGGGTGGTGACCTGCGTGCCGACCCGGGACAGGATCTTCTCGGCGGACCAACCGGTCTTGGACTCGATCATGGCCGACTCGTACTCGTTGGAGAACAGGTAGTCCGCGCCGTCGATGAGGTCGCGGATGAGCTCGCCGTCGCCGAAGGCGAGCTGCTGGCTGGGGTCGGCGATGAACGGGTATCCGCGCTGGCGGCACTCGCGGGTGTGGCGCAGCATGCCCTCGGGGTCGTCGGCGGCGATCAGCACGAAGTCGGGGTCGCCGACCTGGCTCACGATCGGCAGCAGCTCCATCAGCCGGGACTCGCTCATGGCGCCGGGGTAGAACGACGCGAACTGCGCCATCGTGCTGTCCGTCGTGCACACGAAGCGTGCGGTGTGCCGGTTGTCGGAGATGTGCACGAAGGAGCAGTCGACCCCGTGCCGCTCGAGCCAGCTGCGGTAGTCGGTGAAGTCCTCGCCGGCCGCGCCGACCAGCACGGGGCGCAGGCCGAGGCGGCCGAGGCCGAAGCACATGTTGGCCGCCACTCCCCCACGGCGGATCTCGAGGTCGTCGACGAGGAAGGACAGCGAGATCTTGTCGAGCTGGTCGACGACCAGTGAGTCCTTGAAGCGTCCGGCGAAGGACATCAGGTGGTCGGTCGCGATCGAGCCGCAGATCAGCAGGGACACGTCAGGGAACACTACCGACCAAGGTCCCTGGGTGTACCCATCGGTAGCCGCTAGCGTCGACCCATGGTCGTGACGCCGTCCCCCTCGCACCTCACCCACGACGAGCTGGGCACACCGAGCCAGCTGCGCGAGGACTGCGCGGCCGTCGGGCGCAACCTCCGGCTCGAGCGGGTGGCTCGCGCGGCCGTCGCCGGTGCGCCGAGCCTGGAGTACGACGACTACCCGCGCGAGGTGCCCAAGCGCGACATCCGGGTCACCGACGCCGCCACGCGGCTGGCCAACGCGCTGCACCTGCACCTCGACTGAGGTTGTCGGCACCTCGCCGGGTTTCGACACGCTCGCTCGCGGCTTCGTCCCTCAGCCGCGCTCGCTGCTCGACCACCAGCGATCGCAGCAGGTGGCGCGTCTGCGATCAGTGGAAGGAGTCTCCGCAGGCACAGGAGCCGGTCGCGTTGGGGTTGTCGATCGTGAACCCCTGCTTCTCGATCGTGTCGACGAAGTCGATCATCGCGCCGTTGAGGTAGGGGACGCTCATCCGGTCGACCACGACGGCCACGCCGTCGAAGTCCGTGACCACGTCGCCGTCGAGGGTGCGCTCGTCGAAGAAGAGCTGGTAGCGCAGCCCGCTGCAGCCGCCGGGCTGCACGGAGATGCGGAGCTGGAGGTCGTCGCGTCCCTCCTGCTCCAGCAGGGACTTCACCTTGGTCGCGGCGACAGAGCTCAGGTTGATCTGGTCGGTACGGCGCTCTTCGGTGACCTGCTCGGTCATGCTGCTGCTCCTTCGCTGGTGCGATGCACGTGTATCGGGGTCAATTCTGTCACAGCGGGGGTTATTCCTCCCGATCCACGCACAGGCAACCGGCTCATCGGGACCAGCCACGCGCGACCCGGGCGGCCAGCTCCGCGAGGCTCGCGCCCGGGTCGTCGAGAGCACGCTCCTCACCCACGAGGTCGACCACCGAGTGGGCCGACTCGAACCCGAGCGTGCGCATCTCGCGCGAGCCGACGAGCACCTGTCCGGCCAGCGCGACGCAGGGCCTGAGTGCCTCCGCGGCCATCGAGGCGACGCCGTACGGCACCGTGCCGGAGCCGCTGGAGAAGTCGAACGCCCCCTCACCGGTCAGCACGAGGTCGGCCGCCCGCGCACGTTCGGCGAGGTCGACGGCCTCCGCGACCACGTCGAAGCCGGGCCGGCACCTCGCGCCGAGGAGCATCAGCGCGAAGCCCAGGCCTCCGCCGGCCCCGGCGCCCTTCAGGAGCGCCGTACGCCGGTCGGTCGCCGCCGCGAGCTGCTCCAGCACCCCGTCGACGGCCGGCAGCCGCTCCTCGGCGATGCCCTTCGGGACGCCGGAGGTCCGGGTCGTGCCGAACAGTCCGGTCAGCGGGGCGTCGGAGTCGCTCGCGCACACCAGGGAGACGCCGGCGAGCCGGTCCCGGATGGGCGCGAGATCGACCGAGGTGACCCCGTCGAGCCCCGCTGCCCCCTGGTCGAGGGGGCGGTCGGACGAGGCGCCGAGGGCACCGAGGAGCCCGGCGCCGCCGTCGTTCGTGCCCGAGCCGCCGAGGCCGACCACGACCTCGGTGGCTCCGGTCCCGACCGCGTGGCCGACCA
>JBAUWD010000083.1:0-3192 GCA_049583575.1 Nocardioides sp. | reverse complement strand
GGGCGGGCGCGGCGGCAGCGCAGCGACCCGGGCCCGCAGCTGTGCGACGTACGGGTTGTCGGTCAGGTCGTGGTCGTGGTGGCCGCCGACCCGTGAGATCTCGCGGGCGGCCGCCACGAGCAGTGGGGGAGCCACCTCGGCCCGACCGGTCGGTACCAGCGCCTCCTGGACCAGCAGCTCGCGGGAGTGCCACTCGCCGCGGTGCAGGATCCGTGGCACCCGCACGCTCCCGAGACCGGCGTCGCGCAGCAGCTCGAGCGCGGCGGCCTCGTGCCGGATCAGGCCGGTGGTGAGCGGGTTGACCGCGAGCTTCGCGAACGCGATCGGCCGGCCGGTGTCGTCGAGCACCTGGAGCACGGGCTTCTGCACCGCGCGCTGGGGGCCGACGTAGAGCGAGACGTGGACCTGCCGGTCCAGCACGTCGCACAGGTGGGCCCCGATGCCGTCGGCCGCGGGACGGCGCAGCCGGCCGGGCATCAGCTCACCCAGGCCGGCGCGCAGGCCGAGACTCCCGGCCTCGGCCGCCACCCGGCGTACCCCGGTGGCGGAGGTGCGGTAGTGACGCAGGGCTCCGGCCGAGACCCGCCACGGCCGACCGGGCAGCACGACGCGCGGCGAGCGTGGGTTGGGCAGCGCGACCAGGCGTACGTCGGGCGACCCGGACGAGGTGTCGGACCCGGGCCAGAGCGTCTCGAGCAGCTCGTTCAGATGGGGACTGACCGTCATGTCGGTTCGTCGGCGGTGGAGACGACCGGCGCCGACGGCGCGGCCCCGGTCGACACCCGCTGGTCGAGGACGAGCAGGCCCAGCACCGTGCCGTCCAGCGACTCGTAGCGCGAGACCTGGTCGCGCACCTGGGTGTAGGTCGTGTGGTGGTCACGACCGACCAGGACGGTGGCGTCGGCGAGCCCGGAGAGCGCCGCGGCCTCGGACGACGACGCCTGAGGAGCCAGCACGATCAGGTAGTCGGCGACCTTGCTGAGCCGGTCGAGGAGACCGCTCATCCGCTCGCTGGAGAACAGGTCGCGCACGGATCCGAGATCGCGACCCGCGGGCAGCATCTCGACGTGGTGCCACCGGGCGAGCTTCAGCTCCCTCAGCTGCTTGCTCACGAGGTGGTCGGCGAGGCCGACCCGGGCCCCGACCGGGAAGTCCTGTCGGGGCTCGTCCTCGAGGCTCGCGTCGACGATGCGCACGCGGTACCCGGCCTCGCTCAGGGCCAGCGCGAGGTTGCACCCCGTGTAGCTCACGGGCCCGGCGCCGGGGAAGGTCGTGATGGCGATGACCGCCGGCCGGGACGTCCCGGCCAGCACTCCGGCGCGCGCGCGGCGGTAGGCCTCTCGGATCGGGTGCCCTGGCTCGAGTCCGTCGACGAAGTGGCTCAGGTTGCGGTCCTTGGAGGAGATCCTGGCCAGGACCGGTACGCCGCCGACCGAGGACAGACGGCCGACGTGGATCCGGTCGTCGGTGCGCTCGCGGAGCAGTGCCACGCCGAAGGCCGCGACGAAGCCGAGCAGCACCCCGCCCGTCAGCTCCACGACCGGCCTGCTCAGCAGCGGCGGCCGGCCGCGGGTCGCGGCCTTCACCACGGAGCCCGGGTTGGTGTTGAGGGCGTCGACCGTGGCGAGGCTGTCGGTCAGCCCGGAGAGCCGGGTGGTGAGCAGCTGCACGTCGACGGTCGTCTTGGGCGACACGACGCCCGACGAGATCTGGGCGAGCGTCTTCTTCAACGACGCCCTCGTGGACCTGATCTGCTTCTCGATGTTGCCCTTCTGCCGCTGGATGCTGGCATCCGCCTGGCTGGTGCGGAAGGCGAGGAAGGCGTTGGCCACCGCGGTGGCACCGGCCTCGGCGCTCGCGGGCGACGTACCGGTGTAGCGGATGCGCACGATCTGGGTGTTCTGGGGCACGATCGCCGTGACCGGCCCGGGCGTGCGGCCCAGGCTCTTGGCGGCGAGGTCGAGCACCTGGTGGGAGCTGGCCAGACTGGCCTCGGTCTCCATGGCGACGGTGAGGGCCGTCGGGTTGGAGGAGGAGGCCGTGGCCAGGGCGTTGCCCGTCAGCGGCTGCAGGAACACCGTGGTCGACGAGCTGTACGTCGGCGAGTGCACCATCGAGTAGGCGCCGGCCAGCAGGACCACGGCCAGGAAGGTCAGCAGCGAGCTGACCCAGCGACGTCGCATGGGCAGCAGGACAGACCCGAGCCTGAGCGTGCTCTTGGCCTGCCCCACCGCCCGCGCCGGCACCGGCTCGGGGTCGTGCAGGCCGCGCGGCTCCAGACGTGCCACCCGTGCCTCCCCACTGTTCGTGTACATACTGCCCCGAGTGGGGTTGGGCTTGCCGGAAGACTTCACGTTCACCTCGTCTGGTCGTGATGCGGAGCCGGGCACACGCCGGCGCTTTCTCGGGCGGGTCAGGCCGATCCCGGTGGCGAGCAGGACGCCGCCGGCCAGACCGTTCGCCGTGGGCTCGCCCCAGGAGACCGGTTGGGCCATGGCGTGGGGTGTCAGCGCCAGGTCGCCGTTCGACGGCGCGTTGAGGAGGAGGGCCACCCGATCGGCCTCCACGCTCTGCCAGGCGTTGCTCACGGCAATCTGCTGGATCGTCATCTGGCGAGCGATGTTGTGGGTGACCGGCCCCAGCAGATGGGCCTGGACCACGGTCAGGCCACGCTGGTAGTCCTGGACGACCTCCCCGATCAGGTCGACCTTGTTGGTGGTGCCGCGCACCTCGACGCGCTGCTGGCTCCTCAGCTGGTCGGCCCGTGCCTGCAGGAGCGCCTGGGCGGCGGCCAGCGATCCCGCCGTGGCCGTGGACCGGGAGGTGCTCGTGTAGAGCAGGTTGACGATCCGGGTGTTGGGGATGGCGCTGACGTCCAGATGCCTGCTCACGGAGTCGCGTGAGGTATGCGTGGCGGCGCTGACAGCCCCCTCCACCGTGTCGCCCGCGACCATCTGCGCCAGCGTGTCGAGAGACGTGGGCAGGAAGCGCGAGGTGTCGTCGGCACCGTCCTGGCCGCCGTCGGGGACGATCACGGAGGTGCTCACCGTCACCGGGGCCGGTACGACGAGGTGGTAGGAGATCCCGGCCAGCGCTCCGCACGCGACGACGGCGATCGACAACCGCGGTCGGGCCGTCAGCGCCCGGACCGCCCAGGGCGCGCGGGGCGCGCCCCGCGGCTGGCGCAGCCGG
>JBAUWD010000082.1:0-18350 GCA_049583575.1 Nocardioides sp. | reverse complement strand
GCGTACGACGACGCCGTCGCCGACTTCAGACAGGAGCGTGCACGTGCTGACCGTTGACTTCGACCGGCTCGGGCTGCGACCGGGCGACCGGGTGCTCGACCTCGGCTGCGGTGCCGGGCGGCATGCGTTCGAGATGTACCGCCGCGGCGCCGACGTGATCGCGTTCGACCAGGACGCCGACGAGCTGTCCGGCGTGCGCGACCTGTTCGCCGCGATGCGCGAGGCGGGCGAGGTGCCGGCGGGCGCCGAGGCCGACGTCAAGGAGGGCGACGCCCTCGCACTGCCGTTCGCGGACCACGAGTTCGACCGGATCGTGGCCGCGGAGATCCTCGAGCACGTCCCCGCCGACCTCCGGGCGCTCGACGAGCTGGTGCGCGTGCTGCGCCCGGGCGGGACGATCGCCCTGACGGTGCCGCGCTGGTTCCCCGAGCTCGTGTGCTGGAAGCTCTCCGACGACTACCACGGCAAGCCCGGCGGCCACATCCGCATCTACTCCGACGCCGAGCTGGTCACCAAGGCCGTCAACGCCGGCCTCGTGTACGACGGGCGCCACTACGCCCACGCCCTCCATACGCCGTACTGGTGGATCAAGTGCGCGGTCGGCGTCGACGACGACCGGCACCCACTCGCCAGGGCCTACCACCGGATGCTGGTCTGGGACATCGAGAAGCGGCCCCGGGCCACGCGCTGGGCGGACCGGGCCCTCAACCCGCTGATCGGCAAGAGCCTGGTCGTCTACCTGCACAAGCCGGGGTCCGCCGATGCGCGCTGACCTCCTCTCGCCCGGTCAGGTGGCGCGGTCCGGAGCGGCGATCGAGGCCGTCCAGGAGCCCGACGGCGCCGTGCCGTGGACCGTCGGCGGTCAGGCGGACGTGTGGAACCACGTCGAGGCGGCGATGGCGCTGCTCGTGGCGGGGCGGCATCGCGCGGTCGACCGCGCGTGGGCCTGGGTACGCCGTACCCAGCGGTACGACGGCTCGTGGCCGCTGCAGACCGTCGGGGGCGTGGTGGAGGACGCCAGCGGCGAGACCAACATGGCGGCGTACGTCGCGGTCGGCGTGTGGCACCACTGGCTGGTGCGCCGCGACCCGGACTTCGTCGAGGCGATGTGGCCGACGGTGCGACGCGCCCTCGACTTCGTGTGCACGCTCCAGCTGCCCTTCGGTGGCATCGCCTGGTCGCAGGAGTGGTCGGCCGCCGGCCCGGCGAAGGTCAACCGGGAGGCGCTGCTCGCCGGCTCGTCGAGCATCCACCACGCCCTGCGCGCCGGGCTCACGCTCGCCGAGCTGCTCGACGACCCGCAGCCGGAGTGGGAGCTGACGACCGGTCGGCTCGGCCATGCGCTCCGCGAGCACCGCGACCGGTTCCTCGACAAGTCGAGCTTCTCGATGGACTGGTACTACCCGGTGCTCGGCGGCGCGGTGCGCGGGGACGCCGGCCGCCAGCTGCTCCGCAGTCGGTGGCGCGACTTCGTGGTGCCCGGGCTCGGGGTCCGTTGCGTCGACACGGACCCGTGGGTCACCGGTGCCGAGACCTGCGAGCTGGTGCTGGCGCTCGACGCGCTGGGAGCCCGCGAGCAGGCCCGGCAGCTGTTCGTGGACGCCCAGCGCCTGCGGCAGGGCGACGGTGGCTACTGGACCGGCTACGTCTACCCGGACGACAAGCACTGGCCGGCGGAGCACACGACGTTCACGACCGCTGCGGTCGTGCTGGCCCACGACGCTCTGGCCGACCTGACGCCGGGAGCCGACGTCGTCCGCGGGGCCGGTCTGGTGGCCGACCCCGAGCCGCTGGCGCTGGAGTGCGGCTGCGCGTCAGCCGACGCCCTCGCCGGCCGTGCCTGAGCTGCGGCGCAGCACTCGCAGCGACCCCACGGCCTCGACCTCCTCGAAGCTGCCCGAGCCCAGGGCCCGCAGGTACACGTCGTACGGCGGGCGGCCGCCGTCGGCGGGGTCGGGGAAGACGTCGTGGATCGCCAGCAGCCCGCCCGTCATCACCCAGGGTGCCCAGCCGTCGTAGTCCGCGTGCGCAGGCGCGGCTCCGTGGCCGCCGTCGACGAAGAGCAGGGACAGCGGGGTGCGCCAGTGGGCTGCCACGGTGGCGGACTCGCCCACCACCGCGACGACGACGTCCTCCAGACCGGCGGACCCGATGGTCCTGCGGAAGAAGGGGAGCGTGTCCATCCGTCCGGTCGCGGGATCGACCAGCGCGGGGTCGTGGTGCTCCCAGCCGGCCTGGTTCTCCTCCGAGCCGTGGTGGTGGTCCACGCTGAAGACGAGCCCGCCGACCTCGTGGGCGGCCGCGCCGAGGTAGACCGCGGACTTCCCGCAGTAGCCGCCGATCTCGAGCACCGGCCCGAACGGCAGCCGCTCGCGGGCCAGGCGGTGCAGGGCGAGTCCCTCGTCGTCGGGCATGAACCCCCGCGCGGCCCGGGCCAGCGCGATCAGGTCGCTCACCGACGGGCGTGGTGCCACAGCAGGTAGCGCTCGACCGCGCGGACGACGTGCTCGGAGCGGATCGACGGGAAGACGTCGAAGGCGTGCTGCGTGCCGGGGAGCTCGGCGTACGCGACGCTGCTCTTCGACGTCTCCCGCAGCGCGGCGACGAACAGCCGGGCCTGTTCCACGTCGACCAGCGAGTCGCGCGCACCGTGGAGGACGAAGAAGTCCGGGGCGTCCGGGGTGACCCGGAGGATCGGCGAGGCCTGCTCGAAGACCTCCGGGTCGTCGGCCCACGACCGCTGCACGATCCGGGGCGCGAGGTAGCGGTCGCGCATCTGGAGAGCGTTGCGCAGACCCGTCGCACCGGCGAAGTCGTAGACGCCGTAGAACGGCACCGCCGCCCGGACCTGCGTGTCGGCCCCTTCGAAGCCGGGCTGGTACGCCGGGTCGTTCGGCGTCAGCGCTGCCAGCGCGGCCAGGTGGCCACCGGCCGAGCCGCCGGTGACGACGACGTACGACGGGTCCCCGCCGTACTCCTCGATGTGGCCCTTGACCCAGGCGATGGCCCGCTTCACGTCGATGATCTGGGCCGGGAACGCGTCCCGCGGGGCGAGGCGGTAGTTGATCGCGACGCAGACCCAGCCACGCTCGGCCATCCGCTGCATGAGGGGGATGCCCTGCTCGTCCTTGGACCCCAGCGTCCACCCGCCGCCGTGCACCTGGAGCAGGACGGGAGCCCCGACCGGGTCGTGGCCGGCCGGGCGGTAGACGTCGAGCAGACCGCGCTTGCCGGCGTCGGAGTACCGCACGTTCCGGTCGACGCGGACCGCCCGGTTGCGCAGGTCGAACGGGACGACGAGCTTGCGCCACGGCGTGCCCAGGTCGACCTCGGTGGGCCGCTCCCCGGGCCGGTCCGCGTACTCCCGACCGAGGCAGTCGACCAGGCTCTGCTCCGCGAGGACGCGCACCCGGCGGCTCTCGCGGACCAGATGGACCAGCCCGGCGGCGCTGCCCGCCGCGAGGAGCAGACCGAGCCGGCTGCGTCGCTTGG
Organism: Nocardioides sp.; assembly: GCA_049583575.1. Lineage (GTDB taxonomy): Bacteria > Actinomycetota > Actinomycetes > Propionibacteriales > Nocardioidaceae > Nocardioides. The sequence goes on along the minus strand of JBAUWD010000082.1, from coordinate 14,858 downwards.
GGCCGAGGTGGGTCACGGTGTCGGCTGCCGTGAGTGCGAGCAGGTGGGGTGCCAGCTCGCCCGTGGGCCAGCCGAGGACGAACGAGACGAGCCCGCTGCGGAGCGTGAACGACGACGGGCGCAGGGCGTTGGCGGTCAGCGCGGCCGTGACCAGCTGGCGGCGGAGGTAGGACACCCGGTCGATGCTAACGAGCGGGTCGCGGTCGCGGGTCCGGTCTCAGCCCGCCAGCTTCTCGTGGAAGAACGCGAGGACCCGGTCGACCGCCTCCTGCTGGCGGTGCTCGGTCAGCGTGGCGTGGCCCTTGCCCTCGAACTCGACGCCGATGAAGTTGTCGCCGAGGAGCTCGTGAAGGGTGTCGAAGCGGGTGCCGGTGGCGCGGTCCTTGCGGTAGCGGAGCCCCAGCACCTGGCAGCCGGCCGCGGCTCTGGCAGCCATCGTGTCGCTGTCGGCCGGGGAGAGGTTGAGGTCCGCGGCGCGCTTCTTGCCGATGGCGAAGGGGGCCGCCGGCTGCGCGACCACCGGCGCCGCGACGGAGTCGTCGACCATCATCGCCAGCGCGAAGCCACCGGTGAAGCACATGCCCAAGGCACCGACACCGGGTCCGCCGAGCTCCTCGTGCAGCGTGCGGGCCAGGCTGCGCAGCCAGGTCGCGATGGGCGCGGTGACCCCCGTCGCGAGCTTGGTGAACTCCGAGGCGGTGCACACCTGGATCATCGCGCCGGTCATCGTGCCCGGGTTGACCCGCGCTTCGGGATGACCGAACAGGTGCGGCATGAGCACGGTGAAGCCGGCGTCGACGACCTCCTGGGAGAACGCGATGACCTGCTCGGTGATCCCCGGGATCTCGTGGATCACCACCACTCCGGGGCCCGTCCCCTTGCGGTAGACCGGCCGGGTCATGCCGTCCTCCGACTCGTGCAGCGAACGCGTCCAGGAGTCCAGGAGTGCCATGGCGTCAGTCTGCCGGAAAGGCGTGGCGCCTGTCGGTGCCCGCTGGCAGGGTGTCGCCATGTCATCACGTGCCTGCAACTTCTGCCTCGACGCCGCCGACCCCTATGCCCAGACGATGTGGTGGGCCCAGGTCCTCGAGGACTTCACCATCGACGACTCCTGGGAGATGAAGCCCGGCGACGAGGAGTGCGGGCTGGTCGGTCCCGACGACCGCTACCTGCTGTTCCTCAGGGTCCCCGAGCCCAAGACCGTGAAGAACCGCATGCACATCTGCCTGCGGCCCACCGACCGTGACCGTGACGAGGAGGTCGAGCGGATCCTCGGCCTCGGTGCGACGCTCGTCAACGACCTGCGCAAGGGCGACCGCGGCTGGGCGGTGCTCGGCGACCCGGAGGGCAACGAGTTCTGCGTGCTGTCCCGCTACCAGCCCACCACCGGGTCCGACGACGCCTCGGATGGCTGACCCGGCGACCATCCTGGTGGCCCGGCACGCGGACGCCGCCTACGAGTCGAGGCACTGGGCGGACGAGGGCGGCTCGCTGACCCCGGAGGGCCGCAGCCAGGCTGCACACCTCGCCGGCCGCTTGCACGCGCGCGCGGTGACCCACGTCTGGACCAGCACGATGTCGCGAGCCGTGCAGACGGCCGAGATCGTCGCGGCGCACCTCGGGGTCTCGGTGACGACGCGCGAGGGGCTGCGGGAGTTCTCGGTGGGCTCCTTCGCCGGTTCCCGCGCCGAGGACCCGTTCGCCGACGTGTACGGCGAGTGGCTGGCCGGGCATCTCGACCTGCGCCTGCCCGGCGGCGAGACCGGCGCGGAGCTGCGGCATCGGATGCACCACGTGCTCTTCGAGATCGCCGAACGGCATGCGGGCGAGACGGTGCTGGCCGTCAGCCACGGCGGACTGATGCGGCTGGCCCTGCCACTGATCCTCAGCGCCGAGCCGGCCGATCCGCCGGCCCGGCTGGGCAACTGCGCGGTGGTCGAGCTGGCCACCGACGGCCGGCGCTGGACCTGCCTGCGCTGGCCGGCCGCACCGGTCGGGTGAGTCGTCTCACCGTGCCGGGTCGGTCTCGTAACGGCCCAGCGTGAGGTCGCGTGCCTCGTGGTACCGCGCACGCACCCCCTGGCCCGTCCCGGTCCGTGGCTCGTGACGCGTCAGGCGATCCGCTGCACGTGACCACGTCGGGGGACCCGCCGAAGGATCCAGCACCCAGGCGGCCTGGCGCGCGGCCCCGAGCGCGACGTACTCCTCGGCCGCCGGTACCTCGATCGGCAGGCCGAGCACCTCCGCACCGATCTGGCGAACGGCCGGTGACGCCGCTGCTCCGCCGATCAGGAGGACCCGGTGCAGCTCGGCGCCCTGACTCCGCAGGGCATCGAGCCCGTCGGCCAGACCGCACCAGAGGCCCTCGACGGCGGCACGAGCAACGTTGGCCGGGGTGGTGCCGGGGAGAGTCAGTCCGAGGAGGGATCCCGTGGCGTCCGGCCGGTCCGGGGTGCGCTCGCCCTGGAGGTAGGGAACGAGGACGACGCCTCCGGCACCCGGTGCAGCGCTCAGCGCCAGGTCGCTGAGGCCGGCATGGTCGACGCCGAGGAGCCGGGCCGTGACGTCCAGCACCTGCGCGGCGTTCAGGGTCGCCACCAGGGGCAGGAAGTGTCCGGTCGCGTCGGCGAACCCGGCGACGGCGCCCGACGCGTCCTTGGCCGGCACCAGCGAGACGGCGGAGACGACCCCGGAGGTGCCGAGTGAGACGATCGCGTCTCCCGGCTCGGCGGCCAGTCCGAGCGCGGCGCCCGCGTTGTCGCCGCACCCGGGGCCCAGGACCCGGTCCGCGCCGGATCCGGCACCGACCACCTCGTCGGGAGCGGCCACCCGGGGGGTGATCGCGTCGTGACCGAGCGCTCGGATCAGGAGGTCGGGTCGGTACTGTCCGGTGACCGTGGACCAGTAGCCCGTGCCGCTCGCGTCGCTCCGGTCGGTGACGAGCCCGGCTTCGAGGTCGTGCCGATCAGCCGCCAGGCGCCAGGTCAGCCAGTCATGGGGGAGACAGACCGCTGTGGTGCGGGCCGCCGCGTCCGGCTCGTGCTGGGCCAGCCACCGCAGCTTGGAGACGGTGAACGACGCCACCGGCACCAGTCCCACTTCTTCGGCCCAGGCTGCGGGACCACCCAGCTCCGCGGTGAGCTCCGCGGCCGCAGCGGCCGAGCGGGTGTCGTTCCACAGCAGCGCCGGGCGGACCACGGCGCCGGCGTCGTCGAGAGGGACCATCCCGTGCTGCTGGCCACCCACGGAGATCGCCGCGACGTCGTCGAGGCCCCCGGCGGCGGCGGTCGCGGTCTGCAACGCCTCCCACCAGTGCGCGGGGTCGACCTCGGTGCCGTCGGGGTGCGCGGCCCGCCCTCGCCGTACGACGACACCGGTCGCCGCATCGACGACGAGGACCTTGCAGGACTGGGTCGAGGAGTCGATTCCGGCGACCAGGGGCACCGTCAGCCCCGGACGCCGTACAGGTGCTCGAGCGCCAGCTGGTCGAGGGCCTCGAAGGCCATCCCGCGTGCCGCCGCCTCGGCGGGGTCGAACGACTCGGCCCGCAGGTCGGCCAGGGACTCGCCCTCTGCGACCGTCGGGACGGAGAGCTGGTCGACGCGGGCGGCGGTGAGCGCCTGCTGTACCTCGGGGTCCGCGCGGAACGCTCGCGACTTCTCCCGCAGGATGAGGTAGTTGCGGATGCACGCCGAGGCTGAGGCCCAGACGCCGGCCTCGTCCTCGGTGCGTGGCGGCTTGAAGTCGAAATGACGGGGGCCCTGGTAGCCGCCCGACTCCAGGATGTCCACGGTCCAGAACGCGCCGCGCACGTTCCCGGCTCCGAAGCGCAGGTCCTGGTCGAAGCGGGGCCCGTGCTGCCCGTTGAGGTCGACGTGGAACAGCTTGCCGTGCCACAGGGCCTGGGCGAGGCTGTGCGAGAAGTTGAGGCCGGCCATCTCCTCGTGCCCCACCTCGGGGTTCACGCCGACCAGCTCGGGGTGCTCCAGCTCGGCGATGAAGGCGAGGGCGCTCCCGACCGTCGGCAGGAGGATGTCGCCGCGGGGCTCGTTGGGCTTGGGCTCGATCGCGAACACGATGTCGTAGCCCTGGTCCAGCACGTACTGCCCGAGGAGGTTGAACGCCTCGGCATACCGATCGAGGGCGGCGCGGATGTCCTTGGACGCCCCGGACTCGGCACCCTCGCGGCCGCCCCAGGCGACGAAGACCTTGGCACCGAGCGAGACCGCGAGGTCGATGTTGTCCGCCGCCTTGCGGAGAGCGAACCGTCGCACGTCCCGGTCGTTGTTGGTGAAGCCGCCGTCGCGGAACACCGGGTGCGAGAAGAGGTTCGTCGTGACCATCGGCACGCCCAGCCCGGTCTCGTCCAGCGCCTGCCGGAGCGACTTCAGCGCGGCCTCCTTCGCGCCGGCGTCGGCGCCGAACGCGAAGACGTCGTTGTCGTGGAAGCTGATGCCGTAGGCACCGAGCTCGGCCAGGCGATGCACGGCGTACGCCGGGTCCATCGGCGGACGGATCGCCCCCCCGAACACGTCGACTCCCTGCCAGCCGACGGTCCACAGACCGAAGGAGAACCTGTCCGTGGGGCTCGGGATCAGTTCCGTCATGACACACCTCTCGCTCAGAAGGGGCCGTTCGCCTCTGGTGAGACCGAATCGTGATCGATTCGGCCGTCAAACCAACAAACTGGCGGATCCAGGGGGTTGGCAGCCACAACCTAGCCCGTTATGTTGTCGCCCACAACATACGGCGTGAAGGGTGGTCACAAAGCAGGTGTGACTGCGACTAGGGCACGTCCGAGCATGGAAAGAGGACAGTCGATGGCAACATCGAAGTGGGCAAGCGTGGCGGCCCTGGGGGCAGTGTGCGCACTCGCTCTGACCGCTTGCGGCAGCAGCAACAGCAGTACCCCCACCTCGTCGGGTTCGAGCGGGTCCACCAAGGGCACGGTAGGTGTGATCCTTCCCGACACGACGACGTCGCCCAGGTGGGAGAACAACGACCGCCCCAGCCTGAACGCAGCCTTCACGGCGGCCGGTGTCAAGTCGGACATCCAGAACGCCGGCGGCGACACGGCCAAGTTCGGCACGATCTGCGACTCGATGATCAACGAGGGCGTCAAGGTCCTGATGATCGTCAACCTCGACCCGAACTCCGGTGCGGCGTGCCTGAAGAAGGCCACGCAGGCCGGCATCACGAGCATCGACTACGACCGCCTGACGCCGGGCGGAGGAGCCTCGTACTACGTGTCCTTCGACAACGTGAAGGTGGGCGAGCTGATGGGTCAGGGCCTCGAGAAGTGCCTGACCCAGGAGGGCAAGAAGACCGCCAACATCATCTACATCAACGGCGCCGAGACCGACAACAACGCCGGTCTGTTCAAGCAGGGCTACGTGCAGGCGCTCAAGCCCAAGATCGACTCCGGTGCCTACAAGCTGGTCGGTGACGTCAGCGGTGAGTGGGACGCCAACAAGGCAGCCAACGCGTTCGACGGTCTGTACACCAAGAACAACGGCCACATCGACGGCATCGTCTCCGCCAACGACACCATGGCCGGCGGCATCATCGCCCGGCTGAAGGCCAACGGCCTCGCGGGCAAGGTCCCGATCACGGGTCAGGACGCCAGCACCGGTGGCCTGCAGCAGATCCTCGCCGGCAACCAGTGCATGACGGTCTACAAGAACACCGACCTCGAGGCCGGCCTCGCCTCGAAGCTGGCGATCGACCTGATCAACGGCGACACGGCCGCTGCCGACGCTCTGGCGACCGGTAGCGTCGAGGACCCGGTCACCAAGCAGAACGTCAAGTCTGCTCTGGCCACGCCGGAGGCGATCTACAAGAGCAACATCAAGAAGCCGTTCGACGACGGGTTCGCGAAGGCGTCGGACGTCTGCACCGGTCCGTTCGCCAAGCTCTGCACGCAAGCCGGCATCAGCTGATGTCGTTCACGAGGGTGCCGGCCCCAGGGTCGGCACCCTCGTGACCTGTCCCCTCAGTCTTCTTGATCCCGGGAGGTTGCGACCCCATGACCGCCACTGATACCGAACGCGCAGTGCCCGCCACCGGATCCCCGCTGCTCAGTCTGCGAGGGATCGAGAAGAGCTTCGGGGCGGTCCACGTCCTCCAGGGCGTGGACTTCGACATCCATGCCGGCAAGGTGATCGCCCTGGTCGGTGACAACGGCGCCGGCAAGAGCACCCTGATCAAAGGGGTCGCCGGCATCCACGCCTTCGACAAGGGGGAGTACTTCTTCGACGGCGAGCCCGTGCACGTGCACAGCCCTCGCGACGCCAACGCGCTCGGGATCGAGGTGGTCTACCAGGACCTCGCGCTGTGCGACAACCTCGACGTCGTCCACAACATGTTCCTGGGCCGTGAGCAGAAGAAGCTGGGTCTGCTCGACGAGCCCACGATGGAGACCCGGGCGCGCACCACGCTGGACGGCCTCTCGGTCCGCACGCTGCGGTCCGTCCGTACGCCGGTCGCCTCGCTGTCCGGTGGTCAGCGCCAGACCGTGGCGATCGCACGCGCCGTGCTGTGGAACTCCAAGGTCGTGATCCTCGACGAGCCGACCGCCGCTCTCGGTGTGGCGCAGACCGAGCAGGTGCTCGCCCTGGTCCGGCGCCTGGCCGACCACGGCCTCGGCGTGTGCCTGATCAGCCACAACCTCAACGACGTCTTCGCGGTCGCCGACGACATCGCGGTGCTCTACCTCGGCTCGCTGGTGGAGACCGTGTCGGCCAAGGACGTCACTCCCAACCAGGTGGTCGAGCTGATCACGACCGGTCAGGCCAGCGGACGCGGCGAGCCGCGGGCGACGAACGGAGCGGACTCGTGAGCACCACCACCGAAGAGCCCGACACCCAGCCGGGCACCGCCGGCCCTGACCTCGAGCGCGGGCTCCGCGCCAGCTTCGGCGACTACGTCACTCGGGTCAAGGGCGGCGACGTCGGCTCCCTGCCCGCGGTCGCCGGCCTGATCGTGCTGGTGATCGTGTTCACCGCCCTGACCGGCTCGAAGTTCACCAACGCCTTCAACTTCTCGAACCTGATCCTGCAGGGCTCGGCGATCGCCACCTTCGCGATGGGGCTGGTGTTCGTCCTCCTGATCGGCGAGATCGACCTGTCCGCCGGCTACACCGGCGGCGTCTGCGCCGGCGTCCTCGGGATCCTGATGACCAACCACGCCTGGCCCTGGGTGCCGGCCCTGACCGTCTGCATCCTGACCGGGACCGTCATCGGGCTGTCGATCGGCCTGCTCGTCGCCAAGCTGGGTGTGCCGTCGTTCGTCGTCACCCTCGCCTACTTCCTCGCGCTGCAGGGGATCCTGTTGCTGCAGACCGGTGCCGGTGGCACCATCGCCTACCGCAACGAGGCGATCCTCGCGATCATGAACAAGAACCTCCCACTGTGGCTGGGCTGGACCCTCGCCGTCCTCACCGTGGTGGCCAACGCGGTCCTCGGCTTCAGTCGCCGGCGCTCCCGGGCCCGTGCCGGGCTCCCGACTCCGACGATCCTGGTGTGGGCACTGAAGTCGCTCGCGCTGGCCGCGGTGATCCTCGCGGCGACCGCCTACCTGTCGAAGGAACGCAGCCGCAACGTGGTCCTCGCGTCCCTCAAGGGCATCCCGATCGTGGTCGTGATCGTCGGCTTCCTGCTGGTGGTCCTGACGTTCCTCCTCACCCGTACGGCGTGGGGTCGGTACGTCTACGCCGTCGGCGGCAACACCGAAGCCGCGCGCCGAGCGGGCATCAACGTGGACTGGGTCAAGATCTCCTGCTTCATGATGTGCTCGTCGATGGCGGCCATGGGCGGCGTGATGCTGGCCAGCCGCACGAACTCCGTCAACCCGAACACCGGCGGCTCGGACACCCTGCTCTTCGCCGTGGGCGCCGCCGTGATCGGCGGCACCAGTCTCTTCGGTGGGCGGGGCCGCGTCCTGGACGGGATCCTCGGTGCCACCGTGATCACCGCGATCCTGAACGGGATGACCCTGCTCAACCAGCCGCAGGGCAAGGTGTACATGATCACCGGCGGGGTGCTGCTGCTGGCTGCCTCGGTGGACGCGATCAGCCGGCGCAGGGCAGCTGCCTCCGGACGCGTCTGACCCGGGTCCCGGAGCCGTTCCATGCCGACCAAGACCGGGATCAGCCATGAGGAGCTCAGGCGCGTCAACACCAGCGCACTCCTCTCCTGGGTCCACCACAACGGTCCGACCACCCGAGCACGGCTGACCCGCGAGCTGGGGCTCAACCGGAGCACGATCGGGGATCTCACGTCACTGCTCGGCGCCTACGGTCTGATCGAGGAGCTCCGTCCGGAGCAGCTCGACCCGGACGGCGCGCAGGCCCGGCGCTCCGGGCGACCGTCTCTCGTGGTCGCCCCGCGCGACGAGGTGGGCGTCCTCGCGGTGATGTTGGACGTCGACCGGATCGTGGCCGGGTTCGTCGGTCTCGGCGGCAGGCTCCAACACCGCCGGGAGCGGCTGCACCAGCCCGGCGTCCACGACGTCCAGCCGGTCGTCGACTCCGCAGCCCAGATGTGCCGCGAGGTGCTGGTCGCGGCGTCGGGCATGGCCGTGCTGGGCGTCGGCGTCTCGGTCCCCGGGCTGGTCCGACGATCCGACGGCCTGGTCCACTTCGCGCCCAACCTCGGCTGGACCGACGTCGCGTTCGTGGACCTGCTGTCCGACGCCTTGTCGCTACCGGTCCTGGTCGGGAACGACGCGGACCTCGGCGTCCTGGCCGAGCACCTGTACGGCGCCGCGGTGGGCGCCTCGGAGGTCGCGTACATCGGAGGCATCGTCGGGATCGGCGGCGGGTTCCTGGTGCACGGCCAGGCGCTGGGCGGTGCCGAGGGCTACGCCGGCGAGGTCGGTCACCTGACCGTCGACAGCGAGGGCGCGCTCTGCCGCTGCGGGTCGCGCGGCTGCTGGGAGACCAAGGTCGGGTCGAACCGACTGCTGAGCTCCGCCGGGCGGCTGACCGGCGGTGGGCTCGCGGCGGTCGAGGAGGTCGTGCGGGCGGCCGGACAGGGGGACCTCGAGGCAGCGAAGGCCCTCGACGACTCGGCGTACTGGCTGGGATTCGGACTGCGAGCGCTGGTGCGGCTGTTCGACCCCGAGGTGGTCGTCCTCGAGGGGACACTCGGCCAGGTGCTCGGTGCGCGCGGCCAGCGGGTTCTGGACACCCTGCACGAGCGGGACGGCATCGACTTCGCCCAGAACGTGTCGGTGCGCGCAGGTGCGCTCGGCCCGGACGGACCCCTGCTGGGGGCGGCCGAGATGGCGCTCGCCCCCCTGCTGGCCGACCCCGTGACGGTGATGGCCGCCTACCGGGACCGCCGCGACGGCCCTCCTCCGAGTGCCACCGTCGATGTTGGCGGCTCGCCCGGAAGCCCGGGCGCCGCCTGACTCGGGCAGAGTTCACCCCAGGAGAGAAGGTGTCGACGTCGAGCCACCAGGGCGGGTCGATATGTTCGCTTCGGGGCATCGGCTGATGGACGGCCTGGCCCGTCGCTGCGTCGGATCGGAGGGGTGCACCCGCATGCGCTGGACCTCCCTCTCGGCCGCGGGGACGAGCACCGCGCTGGCACTGGCGATCGGGGGGTGCAGCTCCGCAGGCGGCAGCAGCCCGGCTGTCGACGGGTCGACCGGGACCGCAGTGATCAGAGCCGCGTGCTCGCTCGCGGATCCGCCTTCGAGCGCCGTGCCGCCGCCGAGGGGAACCGTCGTCGGGCGGACCCGGGGCAGGGTCGGGGTCCTCCTCGACGGGACCGACTCCGCCACCGGTGAGGCGCCGGTCGTCGCGACCACCCTGACGAGAGCCCTCGACGACGCCGGGCTGACCCCCGTCCTGCGGGTCACGACGGGGGACCCGGCGGGGCTGGTCGCCGAGTCGCGTGCCCTCATCGACCGAGGCGTCCGGCTGCTCATCCTCGACACTCGCGACGCACACACGGGTGACCGCGTCGAGAGGGTCGCAGACCGGGCCGGCGTCAGGGTGATCGAGTACGACCGGGTGAACCCGGGCGGAACTGCGGGATACCTCGTGGGGTTCGACTACGAGGACATCGGCATGCTGCAGGCCCGGACCCTGATCGACTGTCTGGCCCAGCAGGGCGCCGGCGACCCCCGGATCATCATCCTGAACGGTGACACGGACGCCGACGACAACGCGGTGCTCCAGGCCAAGGGTGTCCACGAGGTGCTCGACCCGCTGGTGTCGGCGGGCCGGGCGTCCATCGTGGCGGAGGCCAGCGTCAAGGGACGGCACGCCACGGCCGCGGCGGCGGCGTTCGACCTCGCGCTCCATGCGTCGGACGGGCGGGTCGACGCAGTGGTGGCGGCGGACGATGTCATCGCCGGCGGTGTGCTCGGAGTGCTGACGGCCGCCGGGCGCCAGGACGAGGTTGCCGTCACCGGGCTCGGAGCCACGGCCGGGGGCCTGAGGAACATCATCGAGGGCCGGCAGACCATGACGGTGTACGCCGACCCGCAGAGTGAGGCCGACGCCGCAGCCCGGCTGTCGGCAGCACTGATCTCCGGCAGACCGCAGGCACTGGCCGCGATGCACCTGTCACCCTTCAGCGACCCACGCTCGCCCGCACGAGGCCTTCAGGCCGTGCTGCTGCCGACACGAGTGGTCACCCAGCAGAACGTCGGCGACGTACCCACCCCCGAGCCATGACCAGCGGGTCGCTCCCGAAGCGCGGACTCCGCACCCGAGGTCTGCGCACGGTGGATCGCTCAGGGCGACGGCGTGCCGAACACCTCCAGCTCGCTCATGTCGGCGTACCGGCAGCCGTCGAAGGCGCCGTCGGGGCAGTTCGAGGCGAAGTCCGGCACCTGGTTGCTCTCGATCGTGAAGCGGACGTAGCGGACGCCGTCGGCGCCGGCCGTCGGCGTCACGCTGTTGATCTGCCCGTCGTCCGCGCTGGTGAACGTGCCCGTCGCGGCCTCGGTCCAGGTGACGGCGTCGGGCGAGGTCTCGATCTTGAAGCCGGCGGTCGAGGCGCTCCCGGCGTCACCACAGGTCGAGGACGGATCCACCCCGAACTCGCTGACGTCGATGACGTTGTGCATGTCGACGACGATGTGCTTGGGGTGGAAGGTGCCCGTCGGGGAGTCGTTCGTGCCCGGACCGGCGTTGGAGCCCCAGCCGCTGCCCTGGCTCAGGTCGATCGCCCCGGCCGGACCGCAGCCGAACGACGAGTAGTCCGCCCCGGTGAAGGAGTTGATGCGCGCCCCGCCGCTGGAGGCCGCCCAGTCCCGGCGCACCGAGAAGTCCACCGTCGCTCCCGTGGCACCCACGGTGACCTTCTTGCGGACCGACTGGAACCCGCCTCCGGCGACCACGAGATCGGTGTACGTCCCTTCGGGGACGCCGGTGATCTGGTAGTGGCCGCTGCCGTCGGTGACGGCGGTGGGGTTCGCCGGGCCGCTGCCCTGGAAGGCGAGGGTCACGGGGACACCCGCGAGCGGGGCGTGGGTCCCGCCGTCGGTCACGGTGCCCTGCAGGGTGCGCAGGTGCTGCTTCTTGGGCGGTGTGGCGAAGCTCCACCCGGGCTGGCTGTCGTTGCCGCCGAGTGATCCGGCGAAGAAGCCCATGCCGCGCTGGGCGAACACCTTCCAGATGGCGTTGCGGCCCTTGCCGCCGTACAGCGACGTGTCGGCGACGAGGATCGCGTTGCGCATGTCGAGGAACGACGGGTTGTACGGCGCGAGCTCCATCGCCCGGGTCACCAGGGCCTCGGTCTTCTTCGAGCCGAGCTGGTAGCGCAGGCTCCACAGCGTCTGCGCCCAGATCTCGCCGTCGGCGTGCACCTCGGGACCGCCGATGACCTTGCCGTAGTCCTTGTAGGTGTAGCCGCCCTTGTGGCCGGTGTCCGCCCCGTTGCAGAGCTTGGCCTTCTGGCCCACCTTGCAGTCGATCGGCTCGGTGCGGTCGAAGTTGACGCCGAGCCCGTCGTACGCGAAGAGGCGGACGTCGGCCTTGTGTCGCTTGTCCTTCTGCAGACCCTGGTCGTTCAGGTAGTCCATCGCGTACCAGTCGCTCCAGGCCTCGCCCATGGCGCCGGCCTGGCCGCCTCCGAGCGTGGATGCCCCGTCGACGTCGACGTTCAGCCGGTTGGAGAGGCCGTGGGTGTACTCGTGGTAGACCGTGTCGGCCTCGTCGCCGACGTTGGTCGGCGAGAACGGGTCGCCGTTGAGGGAGTACGGCGTGTGCGCCGCGTGCTGCAGGTACATCTGCATCTGGGGGTGGTGGCCGTCCGGCGGGGTGCTCATGTTGGCGTTGTCGATGTGGGCGCCGTCGGGGAGGCCGTGGGAGGTGTTCGCACCGTCGTCGGTCTGGGTGTTCACGGGGTCACCGGCCTTGCCGGCCTTGCCGTGGTTGACCTGCTGGAAGTTGCCGGCGGCCTCGGTGAAGCCGATCGGCGCCTTCATCAGGTGGTCGTGCCAGTTGTTGACGAAGAAGAACACCTGCGTCGCGTTCTGGGCGCGGTTGGTTCTCCACGAGAACGCCTTGTTCGGGTTCCACGAGCAGGGCCACGGGTTGCTGCAGAACGCCTTCGCGAACTTCAGGTGGAACGGCTTGAGCGGGTAGCCCCAGGAGTGGCCCTTCTGCGGGTGGACCTCTTCACTCTTGGACGCCCTGTTGTTGTCATTCACGTCGGAGTAGGTGTGGGAGTTGTTCCCCTTGAGGATGTGGGCCGAGCGGCTCAGCCAGTGCTTCTCGGTGAAGTCGACCTTCACGTGCTTGCCGCCGTGCTTCGCGCCGGGGAAGAACCTGTAGACGCGCCCGGTGCTGTCGCCGCGGGACTCGTAGTTCACCAGCGGGTGGTTCGACAGGAGCTGACCGGTCTGGGCGTCCAGCACCGCCTCGGCGGGCTCGGCCGACGACATCACGATCGTCTCCCACGCGGGCCGGAGCCCGGACGGGGTCAGGAAGAGGCCGGGGGTGGCGTAGTCCTGGCTGAGGTCGGCACCGGAGGGCGTCGTACCCCGTGCCGCGGCGAGGGCCTGGGCGGAGGTCGCCAGCCGCGGCGAGGCGGACGCCTGTGCGACCGCGGTCTGCGACCTGCTCACGGGCGAGCCTCCCAGGGTGAGCAGGTGGCCCCGCTTGTTCACGGCCGCGGTCAGCCCGTTGCGGATGATCTTCTTGCCGCCGATCCGCTGGGTGAAGTAGAGGTGGTGCGCGCCGGTGATGTCGCGGTAGTTGCGCGCCAGGTGGAACGTCTTGAGGTCGGCCTTGGTGAGGCCGAGCGCCGCGTGGTGCTTGCCGACGTAGCCCAGGGCGATCTTGCTCGCGGACCTCTTGCTGGCGCCGGTCAGGAACCCGTCGAGGCGGGTCAGCATGCGCACCGTGCCCGTCGACCCCGAGATGTCGAGGACGGTCTGGCCGGGCGCGGACGCTCGGAAGGACCGGACCGCGGGCTGCCTGCCCGCGCGTCCCTGGGTGCGGAGCGCCCGCAGCCGGGCTCGCTGGCTCGACGTGTTGACGTCGTAGAAGCCGCGCGCCTCGCGCTGCTCCGACGTCCGGGGTGAGGAGGCGGCACCGTGACTCCCGACGGCGTACGACGAGCTCCCGGCGACGCCGGCGATGGCGAGCGCAGCGACCGTGGCCATGACCAAACTCGCCCGGCGGTGGCCGGGGGTGAACTGATGACTCATGGATCTCCCCTGTCGAGGCCGCCCCAGGTGACGGCCCGGCCACTCTTCCCTGGGAGTCCGTCGAGGGCAAGCACCCCCAATGTCTCGAACGGGTTACGGTCCCGGCGGCGTCTCCCGGGTCCCGACGACCCGCCGGACCTCGTCGATCGCGTCCCAGTCGTTGACGTGCATGCCCGCGACCACGGTGTCGCCCTTCAGCCACCAGGCACGGAAGACGCGACCGGGCACGTCGCCCGTGAGCACGACCCGGTCGTAGCCCTCCGGGCCCGGGTTCCCGACGTACTCCATGCCGAGGTCGTACTGGTCGGTGAAGAAGTAGGGGAGTGCGGACGCCTCCGTGGGCGTGCCGCTGAGGGTCGCGGCCAGGGTCTCGCCGTGCTTGATGGCGGTGTCCCAGTGCTCGACGCGCAGTGGGTGGCCGAGCACGGGGTGGTCGACGTTCGCGACGTCTCCGATGGCGAAGACGTGGGCGTCGGAGGTGCGCAGCAGCGCGTCCGTGCGGACGCCGTTGTCGACGGAGAGGCCCGCCGCCTCGGCGAGCTCGGCATTGGGATCGACGCCGACGCCGACGACGAGGAGGTCGACGTCGAGCGCGCTCCCGTCGCCGAGGGCGACAGTGGCGCCGTCTCCGCGAGGGGTGATCGCGGTGACCTGGACGCCGGTGCGCAGGTCGACGCCGTGCTCGCGGTGGAGGTCGGCGAACACCTGCGCGACCTCGGGGCCGAGTACTCGGAGCAGGGGCAGGTCGAGTGCCTCGAGCACGGTCACCTCCGCGTCGTGCTGCCGCGCGGCCGAGGCGACCTCGAGCCCGATCCAGCCGCCGCCGACGATGCCGATCCGGGCACCCGCCGTGAGTCGTTCGCGGAGCGCGAGTGACTCGTCGAGCGTGCGGAGGTAGACGACCGGGACCCCGCTGTCGTCGGCCATCGGCAGGTGCCGGGCGCGGGATCCGGTGGCGATCACGAGCGTGTCGTAGTCGAGCCAGTCGTCACCGGCCCGGACGCGGCGCCCACCGAGGTCGACCGCGGTCGCGGACGTGCTGGTGCGGAGGTCGACCCCGTGGGCGGCGTACCACTGCGGTTCGTGGACGGCCGCGTCGGCGGGGTCGCCGTTGCCGAGCAGGAGGTCCTTCGACAACGGGGGCCGCTCGTACGGCGCGTGGGCCTCGTCGGCGAGCAGGACCACGT
>JBAUWD010000081.1:0-4051 GCA_049583575.1 Nocardioides sp. | reverse complement strand
AGCCGGCGCAACGCGGCCTCGTGCGGGTCGTCCGCCGCATCGACGGCTGCCGCGAGGCGGACCGCGAGCGCCGTGGCGGCCTCCGCCTCCACCGCGAGGTCGGCGATGACGTTCTGCATCAGCGGCTTGTCGGCCAGCAACCCGCCGAACGCCGATCGGTGGGCGACGTGCCACGCGGCCTCGTTGAGGGTGTGCCGCATCAGCGCGGTCGAGCCGAGCACGCAGTCGAGCCGGGTCGCGGCGACCATCTCGATGATGGTGCGGATGCCGCGACCCTCGTCACCCAGCCTCACGCCGAGCGTGCCGACCAGCTCGAGCTCGGCCGACGCGTTGGCGCGGTTGCCGAGCTTGTCCTTGAGGCGGACCACGTCGAGGGGGTTGCGCGAGCCGTCGGGCAGCGCCCGCGGCACGAGGAAGCAGGTGACACCGCCCTCGGCCTGCGCCAGCACCAGGAAGACGTCGTTCATCGGCGCCGACGTGAACCACTTGTGCCCGTGCAGGGTGTACTCGCCGTCCACCGACGTCGGCCGCGCCCGGGTGACGTTGGTGCGGACGTCGGAGCCGCCCTGCTTCTCGGTCATGCCCATGCCGGCCAGGGCGCCGCGCTTCTCGGTGACCGGCCGGATCCCCGGGTCGTACGACGTGGAGGCCAGGGCCGGCGTCCACTCCTTGGCGAGCGCCTCGTCGGCGCGGAGCGCCGGGACCGCGGCGTACGTCATCGAGATCGGGCAGCCGTGGGCCGGGTCGGTGTGCGACCAGGCCATGAAGCCGGCCGCGCGTCGTACGTGCGCATGCTCCGCGCCGGCGGCCTGCTGCTCCCAGGGGGCCGCCTGGAGCCCGTGCCCGACGGCGCGCTCCATCAGCCAGTGCCAGGACGGGTGGAAGACCACCTCGTCGATGCGGTTGCCGTAGCGGTCGTACGACGTCAGCTCGGGCTCGTGGCGGTTGGCCAGCCGGCCGTGCTCGCGCGCCTCCGCGGTCCCGGCGGAGGCGCCGAGCGGCCTGAGGTCGTCGACGGCCTCCTGGCCGGCGTGCCGGCCGACGGCCTCGACCAGGGCCGCGTCGGAGGTCACCACGTTGTGTCCCACGAGGGGCGGCGGCTGGTTCGTCGCGGCCCGGGTGGAGGAGCTCATGTGGCTACCGTAGGCCCATGCCGGGAGCCGAGCCGTCGCCCGGGGAGGAAGTCCCTGGCGAGCAGGGGCCGGTCCGGCCCGGCCGGCTGGTGCGCACCCGCGAGACGGCCTGGCGGATCGCTGTGTCGACCGTCGACTCGTCGATGCGCTATCGCGTCACCGGCCTCGCGGCGGAGGCGGCGTTCTTCACGGTGCTGTCCGTCCCGCCGCTGATCTTCGCCCTGGCCGGTGCGATCGGCTACGTCACCCAGTCGTTCAGCCCCGACCAGGTGGACCACGTCCGCACCGCCATCCTCGACCTCGCCGGACGGTTCCTCACCGACTCCGCGGTGACCCGCGTCATCCAGCCGACCATCGACGACGTGCTGCGCGGCGGCCGGTTCGACGTGATCTCGGTCGGGTTCGTGCTGTCCCTCTGGTCGGGGTCACGTGCCATGCACGTCTTCGTGGAGACCATCACGATCATGCACGGCCTCGGGGGCCACCGCGGGATCGTCAAGACGCGGGCGCTGTCGTTCAGCCTCTACCTGCTGGCCATCGTGACCGGAGTGGTGGCGCTCCCGCTGGTCGTCGCCGGCCCCAGCCTGGTGCGCCACTGGTTGCCCGACCGCGCCCACTTCCTGGTCGGCTTCTACTGGCCCACGGTGCTGGTGTTCAGCGTCTGCTTCCTGGCGACCCTCTACCACGTGTCGATCCCGGTCCGCACGAGCTGGCGGATCAACCTGCCCGGTGCGACGTTCGCGCTGGGTGTCTGGCTGCTGGGCAGCTTCCTGCTGCGCGAGTTCCTCACGGTGACGGCTGCGGACTCCCGCTCCATCTACGGCCCACTCGCCGCGCCGATCGCGGTGCTGCTCTGGCTCTACATCCTGTCGATCGCGGTGCTCGTCGGTGCCGCGCTCAACGCTGCCTTCGACACGGTCTTCCCCCAGCAGCAGACCACGCGTGCCCGGCTCGAGCTCGTGCAGCGGCTGCGTCAGCGCCGGTCACGCGAGTCGGGGACCGACGAGCCGGTGGACTAGATTCGCGACGTGCCGCCCGAGACCGACCACCCATCGCACGGGCACGTCGTACTCCCGGACCCGGTGCGCTCGCCGTGGTGGTCGTTGGGCCGTCGCCTGCTGCTCGGGCTCGGGATCATCGCGGTGACCGTGCTGCTGGTCTACCTCGACCGTGGCGGCTATCGCGACGCCAACGACGAGCCGCTGCACCGGATCAACCTGGTCGACGCGATCTACTACGCGACGGTCACCCTGAGCACGACCGGGTACGGCGACATCGCGCCGGTCTCGGAGACCGCCCGGCTGGTCAACGCCTTCGTGATCACGCCGCTGCGGATCGCGTTCCTGGTGCTGCTGATCGGCACCACGCTCGAGGTGCTGGCCGCCCGTGGCCGCCGCATGTTCCGCATCGCCCGATGGAGGAAGTCCATGACCGAACACGTGGTGATCGTCGGCTACGGCACCAAGGGCCGCAGCGCGGTCGAGACTCTGGTCAGCAACGGCGTCGACCGAGACTCGATCGTTGTCGTCGACAAGGGCAGCCAGGCCGTGTCCGAGGCCCATGCCGACGGTCTCGCGGTCGTCACCGGCGACGCGACGCGATCGGACGTGCTGCAGCGCGCCGGGGTGGCCGACGCGCAGCAGGTCATCATCACCACCGACCGGGACGACTCCAACGTGCTCTCGACGCTGACCGTGCGACAGCTGAACGCGGACGCCTGGATCGTGGCGTCCGTGCGCGAGCACGAGAACGCGCCGCTGATGAAGCAGTCGGGCGCCAACTCCGTGATCACCTCCTCCGACGCCGTCGGGCGCCTGCTGGGCCTCTCCTCGCTGTCGCCGACGCTCGGCACCGTGATGGAGGACCTGCTGACGTACGGCGAGGGGCTCGAGGTCGCCGAGCGCGACCTGCTGGTCTCCGAAGTGGGACAGCAGCCGCAGTCGCTGCCGGACCAGGTGATCGCCGTGGTACGCGACGAGAACGTCTATCGCTACTTCGACCCGACGGTCACCCAGCTGGCCCGCGGCGACCGGCTGATCGTCGTACGTCCGGCGAAGGAGCTGCCGTGGGCCCCACGGCCCGGCACCCACGGCGAGGAGTCCGAGGAGGAGTGACGGGCGCGGCCGAGCGGCAGGCCGGCATGGGAGAACCGGGAAGGACCGCTACCTCCGCGGTTCTCGGGACCGCATCGACGGAGCCTTCCTTCCCGGCTCTCCGTCGACGGTAGGCCGCCGGAACGGGGTCGCGCCGAGCACAACGTCCCGATCCGCGGGGCCCTCCGTCCCTGATCCCCGTGGCCGTCCACCGCGACGATCGAGGGGACCGGTCGGGGCTTGCCCAGCCGCTGGTGACCTCCCGCTGACGAGGCTGCGCTCCCCGGTCAACGGTGCCCGCCCGGGACGCTCGCGCAGAGTTCCCCGGGCGGGCATCCCGGTCGTGAGGCAGGCCCGGAAATGGGCGAACCCCCCGCAACACGTTGCGGGGGGTTTGAACGTTCGGCTGAGCCGTGAGCGCCCATCTCGACCGGACCTAGGGGGGATGGCCCTTCGAGACCTGCACACCGGAGTCAAAGGGGGGTGTTGCCTCTCGGTGTTGACTACAAGTTACCCGCTTGTTGCAGACCGTGTGGCAATTCGTGGACATTTTGCCTTGAGGAGGCCGCCCGAACCCGGTAGAACGTCGATCGAGGACGGGGTGCGGCGTCGCAGCGTCGCGACATGGCGCGCCCCGCAGCTTCCGGAGCGCGGGGCGCATCTGGAGTCTGCGCCTCGGACCCACCCGGGGCCTCACCTGTCGACGACGCTTGAAAACGAGGCCATAGCGACGGTCGAAAACGAGGCCACCCAGACAGATTGGATGGGTGATCTCTGTGGAGGATTGGGCTCTGATCCGGCGGCTGGTGGCGGACGGTGTTCCGC
>JBAUWD010000080.1:0-2343 GCA_049583575.1 Nocardioides sp. | reverse complement strand
GAAGTACGCCGCCACGTCGCCGCGGGGCAGCTCGGTGGCGGTCCCGTCCACGCGGACCTGCCGCTCCAGCGCGTGCCAGGGGAAGAGCAGCGCGCAGTGGGGGTTGGCCAGGAGCTCGGTGCCCTTGCGCGAGCCGAGGTTGGTGTAGAACACCCACCCCGCCTCGGAGAAGCCCTTCAACAGCACGACCCGCGCCGACGGCCGACCGTCGCCCGAGACGGTGGCGACGACCATCGCGTTGGGCTCGTAGACGGCGGCCGCGACCGCGTCGTCGTACCAGCGGCGGAACATCCCGAACGGGTCACCCGTCAGGTCGGACTCGGCGAGCCCGCTGTCGGCGTACTCGCGTCGGCGGGTGGCAAAGGGATCGCTCACGGGTCGATCCAACCACCGCCCGCGCGGTGCCCGCGCCGGGTCGGTCACCCGGGCGTGCGTGGTGGGGGTCCGCCGGGCAGAATCGAGGAGAGGAGCCCGACGACGAAGGAGTCGCATGTCCGAGGTGCACGAAGGACTCGAGGGTGTGGTCGCCTTCGCGACCGAGATCGCCGAGCCCGACAAGGAGGGGTCGGCACTTCGGTACCGCGGCGTCGACATCGAGGAGCTGGCCGGCCGGGTGCCCTTCGAGAAGGTCTGGGGCCTGCTGATCGACGGCGCCTACGAACCCGGTCTCCCGCCTGCCGAGCCGTACAACATCCCGATCCACACCGGCGACGTGCGCGCGGACGTGCAGGCGGCCGTGGCGATGCTCGCGCCCATGCTCGGCATGCGGCAGACCTACGACATCTCCGACGAGCAGGCCCGGCTCGACCTCTCGCGGGTCGCCGTGATGGTGCTCTCGTACGCAGCGCAGGCGGCTCGCGGGCTCGGCCTCCCGATCGTCAGCCAGCGCGAGGTCGACCAGGGCCGGACGCTCGCCGAGCGGTTCCTGATCCGCTGGAAGGGCGAGCCCGACCCGGCGCACGTCAAGGCGATCGACGCCTACTGGAGCTCGGCCGCCGAGCACGGCATGAACGCCTCGACCTTCACGGCGCGGGTGATCACCTCGACCGGTGCCGACGTGGCGGCCGCGTTCTCGGGAGCCATCGGCGCGATGAGCGGGCCGCTGCACGGCGGGGCACCGTCGCGGGTGCTGGGCATGATCGAGGAGGTCGAGAGGCGCGACGGTGACGCCACGGGCTACGTCAAGGAGCTGCTCGACAACGGCGAGCGACTGATGGGGTTCGGGCACCGCGTCTACCGCGCGGAGGACCCCCGGGCCCGGGTGCTGCGTCGTACGGCGCGCGAGCTCGACGCCCCCCGCTACGCGGTGGCCGAAGCGCTGGAGAAGGCCGCGCTGGCCGAGCTCCGCGAGCGGCGCCCCGACCGCGTGCTCGAGACCAACGTGGAGTTCTGGGCCGCGATCGTGCTCGACTTCGCCGAGGTGCCGGCGAACATGTTCACCTCGATGTTCACCTGCGCGCGCACCGGCGGCTGGTCGGCGCACATCCTGGAGCAGAAGCGCACCGGCCGGCTGATCCGCCCCAGTGCGATCTACACCGGTCCGGCAGCGCGGCCGGCCGACACGGTCAAGGGCTGGGACGGCGCCTGGGGGGTGTGAGGGACCGGCGTACGCGCGCCCTCACCAGGCGATGGAGCCGATGACCGTGCGACCCACCCTCCGCACCGCCCGGCTGAGGATGACCCCCCTGGCCGAGAGCGACCTTCCCCACCTGGTGGCGATGAACGGCGACCCCGAGGTGATGCGCTTCATCACCGGTCGCGCGTCCACGCCGCAGGAGGTGGCCGACGAGCTGCCCGGTCTTCTCGGTGACGCTCGCGGGATGGGCCTGTGGTCCGGGTACGACGGAGCGACGTTCGTGGGCGTGTGGTTCCTGACCGTCGACCCCGACGACCCGGAAGCCGGCGAGCTCGGCTGGCGGCTCCCCCGGTCGGCCTGGGGGCGTGGCCTGGCCGTGGAGGGGGCCTGCGCCGTCGTGGCGCACGGGTTCGAGACCCTGCGTCTCCAGCGGCTCTGGGCGGAGACGATGGCCGTGAACACCCGGTCGCGTCGGGTGATGGAGCGGCTGGGCATGCGCCACGTCCGCACCGACGTCCGGGAGTGGGACGACCCGATCCCCGGCTGGGAGCACGGAGAGGTGCGCTACGAGCTGACCCGCGACGACCACCCGAACGCGGGTCTGGTGGACTCGGGCGCATGACCGACGACATCGCGACGTGGGACGCCGCGGCGACGACCTTCGACCAGCCGGCCGACCACGGCCTGCGCGACCCGGCCGTCCGGAGTGCCTGGCGGGACCTCCTGCTCGACCTGCTCCCGCCGGCGCCGGCGCGGGTCGCCGACCT
>JBAUWD010000079.1:0-1571 GCA_049583575.1 Nocardioides sp. | reverse complement strand
CACCGCGACCTCCAGCCGGTGGTAGCGGTCGAGGTAGAGGAGCCCGTGGTCGAGGACCAGCGCGCCCTCGGCCACCACCCGCGAGCCCGCGACGGCGGCGCGCCAGGCGGTCGGCTCGGGCCAGGGGAGCTCGGGCGCGATCTCGGCGATCCGGTCGAGGTCGAGGCACACCGAGCCCTCGGCCACCGCCCGCACCGTGAGCGCGACCGCGAGCACCACGGCCACGTCGTCCTCCCCCGCGAGTGCCGAGATCCGGCCGGCGATCCGGAGCTGGCCCGACGTCAGCACGCCGGCCTCGTTGTACGCCGTGAGGACCGGGTCGGCGACCGCGGCCACGCGCCAGTCGTAGACGTCGACCGGCTCGAAGAGCTCGGTCATGGCGCCACCACGAGTCCGTCGAGCAGGTCGGAGAGCTCGGTGACCAGCGCCGCCGGAGGTCTCCAGGAGAAGACGCCGCACGGCCGGTCGTCCACCCGCGGCGTCTCGGGCCCGCACATCCCGCGCAGGTAGAGGTAGAGCACACCGCCGAGGTGGGTGTCGGGGTCGTAGTCGGGCAGCCGCCAGCGCAGGAAGCGGTGGACCACGACGGCGTAGAGCAGGGCCTGCAGCGGGTAGTCGGAGTGACCCATGGCGGCGTCGAGCCGGGCCGGCGTGTAGTCACCCGAGGTCAGGGTCGCGTCGGCGTGGCCGGCGGGCAGGGCGCCCAGCCAGTTCGTCTTGTAGTCGACCACCAGGAACCGGCCACCGACCCGCAGCACGACGTCGATCGACCCCGTCAGGTAGCCCAGGAGATCCTGGCCGCCGAGCCCCGGACGGTCGAGCTGGTCGGCGTACGGCAGCACCGGGTCGCCGGGCTCGAGATGTCGACGCAACACGTCGGCGACCTGCCCGAGCCGGACCCGCGCCGCGGGATAGTCGTCGACGTCGCCACCGGCCAGGGGCAGCTCGAAGTCCAGCTCGCACAACCGGTCGCCCCGTGCGATCTCGCGCAGGGTGCGGTCGTCGGCGAGCGGCCCGAGCGGACTCTCGCACACCGCCAGCAGGGCGTCGGCCAGCTCGTCGTCCACGAGGCCCGGCACCGGCCACCACACCTGCTGCTCGCGGATGTGGGACATCAGCTCGGCCCGGAGGTCTCCGCCGTGGTCGGGGGCCTCGGGGTCGGTGTGCTCGAGCACCGCGTGGACGAGCGAGCCGAACGTCGCCCCGACCGGCAACGAGGCCATCGGCGACACCATCGTGTCGGCGGCGTCGACGTGGGCGCTCGCGTCCGGCTCGGTCACACCCGGCGACGCCGCGATCGGGAGCACCTCGTCGTCACGGGGCGCAACCTCCGGCTCGGTGTCGACGGTGCTGAGGGGCTCGACCGGGGCGTCGTACGCGGATAGGGCGGAGTACGACGTGCGGCGCCAGGCAATGTCCACCGTGCGGTCGAAGACGCGGACGCCGAGCTCGGCCGGTTCGACCGGCGGCGAGGGGGGCGGGGACGCCACCGGCACGGACGGCTCGACGACCAGTCCCCCGGCCTCGGACCAGGCCGCGAACCGGCCTGCGGCCGCGTCGTCGGTCGGCGC
>JBAUWD010000078.1:0-1591 GCA_049583575.1 Nocardioides sp. | reverse complement strand
CCGACGGAGCGCTGCGCGGCCCGAGCTGGCTCCGCGAGCCCGCGGACCCCGACGCGCTGGTGCCCGGCCTGTGGTCGACGACGGCGCACAAGGTCGACGGCAGCCTCGTCGTCGGCGGGGTGTCGCTGCCGGACCTGGTCGCCGACGTCAGCACACCGGCGTACGTGCTCGACGAGGACGACTTCCGGGCCCGGGCCCGCGCCTTCCGCGACGCCTTCGCCGGGTACGACGTGTTCTACGCCGGCAAGGCCTTCCTGTGTACGACGATCGCGCGCTGGGTCGCCGAGGAGGGCCTCTGCCTCGACGTCTGCTCCGACGGTGAGCTGACCGTGGCGCTGCGCGCGGGCTTCGACCCGGCCCGGCTCGGCTACCACGGCAACACCAAGACCGAGCCCGAGCTCCGGCGGGCGGTCGCCGAGCGGGTCGGCAGGATCATCGTCGACTCGTTCGACGAGCTCGACCGGCTCGAGCGGGTGACCGCGAGCCTGATCTCGACCGGCTCGATCCCCGGGAGACAACCGGTGATGGTGCGCGTCACGGCCGGCGTCGAGGCCCACACGCACGAGTACATCGCGACCGCCCACGAGGACCAGAAGTTCGGCTTCTCGATCACCGCAGGCGACGCCCTCGAGGCCGTACGGCGAGCCGTCGCCGCCCCGGGGCTCGAGCTGCTCGGCCTGCACTCCCACATCGGGAGCCAGATCTTCGACACCTCGGGCTTCGAGGTCGCCGCCCGTCGCGTGCTCGCGCTGCACGCGCAGGTCGGTGCGGAGCTCGGGGTGACGCTGCCCGAGCTCGACCTCGGGGGTGGCTTCGGCATCGCCTACACCACCCAGGACGACCCGTCCGACCCGGCCCAGCTCGCGATCGAGATGACCAAGATCGTCGAGCACGAGTGCCGGGCCCTCGAGATCCCCGTGCCCCGGCTGTCGATCGAGCCCGGCCGGGCGATCGTCGGCCCGGCGATGTGCACGGTCTACACCGTCGGCACGGTGAAGCGTGTCGAGCTCGACGGCGGGGCGGTGCGCACCTATGTCAGCGTCGACGGTGGCATGAGCGACAACATCCGCACCGCCCTCTACGACGCCGACTACTCCTGCACGCTGGCCTCGCGCGCGTCCGGTGCGCCGCCGGTGCTGGCCCGTGTCGTCGGCAAGCACTGCGAGGCGGGTGACGTCGTGGTCAAGGACGAGTTCCTCCCCGGCGACGTGCGGCCGGGGGACCTGCTCGCCGTACCCGCCACCGGCGCCTACTGTCGGTCGATGGCCTCCAACTACAACCACGCGCTGCGTCCGCCCGTGGTCGCCGTCCGGGACGGCGTGGCCACGACCCTGGTACGACGCGAGACTGTGGACGACCTGCTGGCCACCGACCTGGGGGGTGTCTGCTGATGACGCCGCTGAACATCGCCGTGCTCGGCTGCGGCTCGGTCGGGTCGCAGGTCGTGCGCCTGCTGACCGAGCAGGCCGGCGACCTGGCCGCTCGGGTGGGAGCACCGGTGCGGCTGGTCGGCGTCGGCGTACGACGCATCGACGCGCCTCGCGATGTCGAGGTGCCCGAGGGACTGCTCACCACCGACGCTGCGGCTCTG
>JBAUWD010000077.1:0-2180 GCA_049583575.1 Nocardioides sp. | reverse complement strand
CGGGCGCCTTCTTCTCGGGCGCCTTCTTCGCGACAGCTCTCGTGGTCGGTGCGCCCCTCTGCCCGGCCTTCTTCGTCGCAGCGGGCGTCTTGACCGCCGTCTTCTTCGCCGCCGCGGACTCGCCGTTCTTCGCGCCTCGGGAGGCAGCGGCAGAAGGTGCCG
Source organism: Nocardioides sp. (assembly GCA_049583575.1). Lineage (GTDB taxonomy): Bacteria > Actinomycetota > Actinomycetes > Propionibacteriales > Nocardioidaceae > Nocardioides. The sequence goes on along the minus strand of JBAUWD010000077.1, from coordinate 2,018 downwards.
CCGCGGACCGTCGACCCACCGCTCTCCGGGCGGCCGAGGCGGCCTTGCCGGCCAGCGACCGGGTGGTGCTGCGAGCCATGAGGAACCTTCCGGGGGACCGCGATGACGCGGGTTGGGGCGTGTGCGGTCGGCGAAGTGGTGTCACCGTCGCGGGGGGAGGGTATATCCACGGGGGGCCTCACTCAAAGCAGGCACGCCCGTCGGGACGGGGTCACCTGCCGAGGATCACCCTTCGGGGGAGCCGACAGTCGGCCGGTGCCGTGCGAGGACCGACCGTGCGGGGTGCCTGCGGGATCAGCCCTCGTCGTCGCCGAGCACGGAGCGCAGCCGCTTGGGCGGCGTCATGCTCGGGTCGGGGGTCCCGGTGGTCGGGTCGGCAGACGTCGAGGTCTCGAGGGCCTCGAGCTGCTGGCTGAAGTAGGTCTTCAGCCGCGAGCGGTACTCGCGCTCGAACGCCCGCAGGTTGTCGACGTCGGCCGAGAGGCGGTCGCGCTCGCTCTCGAGGTCGCCGAACAGCTGGTTGCGGCGCTCGGCCGTCTCACTGTCGAGGGACTGGGCGCGACCTCGGGCGTCGGCCTCCATCTTGTCCGCGTTGATCTTGGACTCGGCCTCGAGGCGCTCGGCCTTGGTGCGGGCCTCGCCGATGATCTTGTCGGCCTCCTCCTTGGCGTCCTCGACGAGCTGGTCGGCGTTGCGGCTGGCGAGCTCGAGCAGGCGGGCAGCGGCGTTGGACGCCTCGCCGACCGTCTCCACGCGGATGGTCTCGACACCAGGAGGAGCGACCCCGCTCACCGGGGGTGGCGCGAAGGCCGGCTCGGGCTCGGGCTCCGGCTCGGGCGTCGCCGCGACGGGCTCGGGGACCACGGGCTCGGTCACGGCGGGCTCCGGAGCAGCCGGCGTCTCGACGGCACCGCTCGGGACCGCACCGCTCTGGGCGGCGGACAGCTTCGTGCGCAGGTCGTCGTTCTCACGGGTGAGCCGAGCTAGCTCGGCCTCGACCTCGTCGAGGAACTGGTCGACCTCTCCCATGTCGTAGCCCTCACGGAGCCGGACCGGAGTAAAGCGCTTGTTGCTCACGTCCTCAGGCGTCAGCGGCATGACCTCACCCAATTCCTCGTTTCACGGTTCCGAAAGTCCTCAGCCCGAACAATAGCGCCTCACCTGACTCGTCGGTCACTCGCGGATCACGGCGACACGCGGGTGACGGGTGCGACGTCGCCGCAGGTCGCGGGCCGGTCAGCTCTGGTTGAAGAAGCCACCCTCGACCAGCCGAGCCTTGTCCTCCGCCGCGACCGTCACGTTGGGCGGAGACAGCAGGAACACCTTGTTGGTCACCCGCTCGATCGTGCCGCGGGTCGCGAACACCAGACCGGCGGCGAAGTCGACCAGCCGCTTGGCGTCGGCGTCATCCATCTCCGAGAGGTTCATGATCACCGGGATGCCCTCGCGGAAGTTCTCACCCACCGTGCGCGCCTCGTTGTAGGTGCGCGGGTGCAACGTGGTGATCATCGAGAGCTCGGCGATACCCGCCACGGGACTCGCGGCCGGCGTACGACGCCGCTGTGACAGGTCGGCGACCGGAGCGGGCTGGCCCTTCGGCGCCTTGGCCGGCACCGGGGTGCGGCGCTGCGGCTCCGGGTCGGCGTACCCCTGCTCGTCGTACTCGTCGTCGTAGACACCCGTGTCCTCGAGCAGGCCGAGGTACTCGCCGATCTTGCGCATCGCGCTCATGGGTCCATCCTCCGGTTCCGATGCCCCTGCTCAGGCCTCGTGGTGGTTGTGACGCTACTGGATCGTGGGACGCGCACCGAGGATTGCCGAGCCGACACGCACGTGTGTCGCACCTGCCCCGATCGCGGCCTCGAGATCACCGCTCATGCCCGCCGAGAGCCAGGTCGCCTCGGGGTGGTCGCGGGTGAAGGAAGCGGCCACGGCGGCCAGCCGCGCGAAGGCCCGCACCGGGTCCTCGTCCGGTGGCGCGACGGCCATCAGGCCACGGAGCCGGAGCATCCCGGCCG
>JBAUWD010000076.1:0-4969 GCA_049583575.1 Nocardioides sp. | reverse complement strand
GCCGCGGCGGGTACGACGGCAAGGGCGTGTGGTTCGTGGGCACCGTGGAGGAGTGCGTGCCGGCCTTCGAGACGGCCGCCCGGTCCGGCGTACGGATCCTCGCCGAGGAGCACGTGCCCTTCCGCCGGGAGCTGGCCGCGCTGGTCGCCCGCAGCCCCAGCGGCCAGGCCGCGGCGTACCCGGTCGTCGAGTCGACCCAGCGTGACGGCATCTGCCGCGAGGTCGTCGCGCCGGCACCGGGCCTCGACCCGGCCCTCGCGACCCGGGCGCAGGAGCTGGCGCTCCGGATCGCGAGCGAGCTGGACGTGACCGGCATCCTGGCGGTCGAGCTGTTCGAGACCACCGACGGTCGCGTCCTGGTCAACGAGCTCGCGATGCGCCCCCACAACACCGGCCACTGGACCCAGGACGGCGCGGTGACGTCGCAGTTCGAGAACCATCTGCGAGCGGTGCTCGACCTCCCGCTCGGCGCGCCGGTCGCGCGCGCGTCCTGGAGCGTGATGGTCAACATCCTGGGCGGTCCCGCCGACTCCGGGGGTCACCTCTACGACGGCTACCCGCACGCCCTGGCCCGGGACCCCCGTCTGCGGGTGCATCTGTACGGCAAGGAGCTGCGTCCGGGCCGCAAGGTCGGTCATGTGAACGCGTACGGCGACGACCTGCATGATTGTCTCGAGCGCGCCCGCCACGCGGCGGCGTGGTTCGCCGGAGAGCTGGGCGACCAGAGCGAGTGAGCAGGTCGTGGAGCCTGTCGAGGTCCGAGGAGCGAAGGTGGCAGATCACATGGCTGAGGCCCAGGTCGGCATCGTGATGGGTTCCGACTCCGACTGGCCGGTGATGGAGGCGGCCGCACAGGCGCTGAAGGAGTTCGACGTGGCCTACGAGGCCGACGTCGTGTCCGCCCACCGGATGCCCGACGAGATGCTGGCCTACGGCCGCGACGCAGCGGACCGCGGGCTCTCCGTCCTCATCGCCGGCGCCGGAGGAGCGGCCCACCTGCCCGGCATGCTGGCGGCCGTCACCCCACTGCCCGTCATCGGCGTGCCGGTGCCGCTCGAGCACCTCGACGGCATGGACTCGCTGCTCTCGATCGTGCAGATGCCCTCGGGGGTGCCGGTCGCCACCGTGGGGGTGGGCAACGCCCGCAACGCCGGCCTGCTCGCTGTGCGCATCCTGGCCGCGGCCGACGCCGACCTGCGGCAGCGGATGCTCGACTTCCAGGCAGACCTCCGCACGACCGCGCAGGAGAAGGGCAAGAAGGTCCGCGCCTCCTCCGCGTCGCGCCGGCTCGGCTTCTGAGTCAGGCGGCCCTTCTGCGCCACTCGATGGCCGGGCAGGTGTCCATGACCATCGGGACACCGGCCGCGGTGGTTCGGCGGAACGCGTCGGCGTCGACGACCCCGAGCTGGAACCACACGCCCCTCGCCCCGATCGCCACCGCCTGGTCGGCGAACTCGCCGGCGGCCTCGGAGCGCCGGAACACGTCGACCACGTCCACCGGGAACGGCACGTCCGTCAGCGTCGCGTAGCCGCGCTCGCCGAGCACCTCGCGGGTCTCGCCGGCGAACCGGGGGTGGATCGGCACGATCCGCTTGCCGTGGCGCTGCAGCAGCCCCGCGATGGAGTACGCCGTGCGGCCGGGGTCGCCGGAGAGCCCCACCACCGCCCACGTGTCGCAGTCGTCGAGCATCAGGTCGACCCACTCCGGCAGCTGCCAGTCACCCATGCCCCCAGGCTACGAGGCCCACCGCGAGGTCGTTCTCCGCCCCACGATCCGCCACCGGGACCCGGGTCACCCGCCCGTAGAATCTGCCCATGGGCAACGACTTCCCCCTGTTCGCGCTCTCCGAGGAGCACCGGGCGATCCGTGCGGCGGTGCGCGACCTGTGCGAGGCGAAGGTCGCGCCGTACGCCGCGGCGGTGGACGAGGACGGCCGGTACCCGGAGGAGGCGGCCCGGGCGCTCCAGGCGGCCGACTTCCACGCGCCCCATGTGCCCGAGGAGTACGGCGGAGCCGGGGCGGATGCGCTCGCCACCGTGCTGGTGATCGAGGAGATCGCCCGGGTGTGCATGGCCAGCAGCCTGATCCCGGCGGTGAACAAGCTCGGCTCGCTGCCGGTGATGATCAGCGGCTCCGAGGAGCTGAAGAAGCACTACCTCACCAAGCTCGCGGCGGGTGAGGGCGGGTTCTCCTACTGCCTCTCCGAGCCCGAGGCCGGCTCCGACGCGGTGGCCATGAGGACCCGGGCGGTCCGCGACGGCGACGGCTGGGTGCTCGACGGGGTCAAGCGCTGGATCACCAACGCCGGGGTGAGCGAGTTCTACACCGTGATGGCGGTGACCGATCCCGACAAGGGAGCGCGGGGCATCTCGGCGTTCGTCGTCGAGAAGTCCGACGAGGGCGTGACGTTCGGCGCCAAGGAGAAGAAGCTCGGCATCAAGGGCAGCCCGACCCGCGAGGTCTACCTCGACAAGGTGCGGATCCCCGGCGACCGGATCATCGGCGGCGAGGGCACCGGCTTCGAGACCGCGATGAGGACCCTCGACCACACCCGCATCACCATCGCGGCGCAGGCCGTCGGCGTCGCCCAGGGCGCGCTCGACTTCGCGCTCGGCTACGCCCAGGAGCGCCGGCAGTTCGGCAGGTCGATCGCGGAGTTCCAGGGCCTGCAGTTCCTGCTCGCCGACATGGGGACGAGGATCGAGGCCGCCCGCCAGCTGACGTACGCCGCGGCCGGTCGCTCCGAGCGCGGCGACCGCGACCTCACCTTCTTCGGCGCAGCCGCGAAGTGCTTCGCCTCCGACGTCGCGATGGAGGTCACGACCGACGCCGTCCAGGTGCTCGGCGGCTACGGCTACACCCGCGACTACCCCGTCGAGCGGATGATGCGCGACGCCAAGATCACCCAGATCTACGAGGGCACCAACCAGGTGCAGCGCATCGTGATCGCCCGCCAGCTGCTGGCCGGAGTGCAGTCGGAGCTCTGACGGCGCCCGGCCGGCACCGGACGCCCGGCCGCACGAGCCGGGGATTTTGCCTGGGGAAAGCGGTTGCCTATCTTGTCCGTCAGCACCGCGCGGCACACCCCCCTCGCCGGCGGTGCGAGGGTCTCGCGGAGTGCCACCCCCCATGGTCGTGGCGAGGCCCGGGCGTTCTCGGCGGACCCGTCGTACGTCCGACCCCCCGCACCGAGTGCGGGGGGTTTCGCCGTTCCGGCTTCAGAAGGGGACTCAGGCGGCCTGGTGGACCGGGCCGTGCCCGGCGCCGCTCTCCACGACCCAACGCGCCTCGAGGTGCTCGCTGCCGTCCTCGTCGGTGACGATGATCCAGTGCTGGACCAGGCTCGGACGCTCCTGCTCGTGCATGGTCATCTCCTTCCTCGTGGACGCTGGGTGTTCATGTGCTGTTCACCTGGGGTTCACCTTAGCGCATGATCCCCCACTTCGTGCGCGATTCGGGCATCCGGGCACCGGATGTGCCCCACCCCAGGGTGGCGATGAGCGTTCCGACCCGTCGCCGCGCTCCACCGGAGCCTTGCCCAGGGCAGCGTCCGAGGTCTGCGAGAGATCACGGGCCGATCGGGGACCGGTCCGACGCCTGGCGGCGCCGGGTCGGTCGGTGCCGACTAGGGTGCCGAGCGTGTCGAGCTACGACGTCGCCCGGATCCGGTCCCACTTCCCGCAGCTGAAGCAGGGTCCGGGCACCGGTGCCGCCCACTTCGACGGGCCGGGTGGCTCCCAGACCCCCGACGTCGTCGCCCAGGCGATCTACGACGTCCTCGTCGCGCCGCTCGCCAACCTCGGCCGGGTGACGCCCGCCGAGCGCAACGCCGAGGCCGCCGTGCAGGGCGCCCGGTCGGCGCTCGCCGACCTCCTGGGCGCCGACCCGACCGGCGTGGTCTTCGGCCGGTCGATGACCCAGCTCACGATGGACATGGCGCGGACGCTGGCCAAGGACTGGCGTCCGGGCGACGAGGTCGTGGTCACCCGCCTCGACCACGACGCCAACGTGCGCTCCTGGGTGCTGGCCGCCCAGGCGGCCGGAGCAACGGTGCGCTGGGCCGACTTCGACCCGGAGACCGGCGAGCTCGAGCCGTCGCAGGTCGAGCAGGTGCTCGGTCCGCGGACCAAGGTGGTCGCGGTCACCGCGGCGTCCAACCTGATCGGCACCATGCCCGACGTGCCGGCGATGGCAGAGCTCGCGCATGCGGCGGGGGCGCTGCTGTACGTCGACGGCGTCCACGCGACCCCGCACACGCTGGTCGACGTGCGAGCCCTCGGTGCCGACTGCTACGCGTGCTCGCCGTACAAGTTCCTCGGCCCCCACTGCGGCGTCCTCTCCGCCCGGCCCGAGCTGCTCGAGCGGCTGCGGCCCGACAAGCTGCTCCCCGCGTCGGACGCGGTGCCGGAGCGGTTCGAGCTCGGCACCCTGCCCTACGAGCTGATGGCCGGCACCACCGCGGCGGTGGACTTCCTGGCGGGCCTGTTGGGCGGCGACCTCCCCGCCGGAGCCGGACGGCGTGATCGGCTCGCTGCCTCGATGGCCGCGGTCGCCGCGCACGAGGACCGGCTGCGCGACCGGATCGAGGACACCGTGAGGGAGCTGCCGGGGGTCACCCTCCACTCCCGCGCGGCTCGTCGTACGCCGACGCTGCTCGCGACCTTCTCCGGCCACGACGTGTGCGACCTCCGCGACTTCCTGGCCGCGCGCAACGTCAACGCTCCGGCCGGCTCCTTCTACGCCTACGAGGCCGCTCGGCGGCTGGGGCTCGGCGCGGCGGGAGGCCTGCGGATCGGGCTGGCGCCGTACACCGACGACGCGGACGTCGACCGGCTGCTCGAGGGGCTCACCGACTTCTTCGGCCGCTGATCCGGGCCAGCGGGCGGAGCTGCTCGACCGCGTACCCGCGCCGCCGGAGAGGCCGGGCAGCGGCGCCACCCCCCGTGGGCGCCGTGCCCGGCCCTGTGG
>JBAUWD010000075.1:0-3505 GCA_049583575.1 Nocardioides sp. | reverse complement strand
GGCCCACCGGGACCTCCATCGGCGGCCGCGTCGGAGGCACCGCCGGTGGGCCTGCCCTACCACCGGATCCACGAGGGCGGACGCGCCGGCTGGTGGCGTCCGGTCGTCGGCACCCTCGTGATGCTGCTGGGGCTGCTCGTGATCGGCGGCCTGGTGGCGATCATCCCGTTCGTCGCGTGGTACGCCGTGAGCGGTGCGGACGTCAACGCCTCGGTCAACCGCCTGGTCGACCTCCACCACCCGACCCCGTCCGGACTCGCCTACCTCAACCTCGCCCTGAGCACGATGATCCCGCTGTCGTGGGCGGTGAACCGGTCGATGCACGGTCTGCTGCCGCGCTGGCTCGCGTCGGTGCGGCCACGCATCCGCTGGCGGTTCCTGCTCGCCTGCGTGGGGGTCGCCGTCGTCGCGCTCCTCGCGACGCTCGTCGTCAGCGCACTGGTGCCGGGCCAGTCCGACGACGTCAACGGGCACGCCAACGCGTTCACCTCGACCACCCGCGACTACCTCCTGGTCATCGCGTTCCTCACGCCGTTCCAGGCCGCGGGGGAGGAGTACCTCTTCCGCGGCTACCTCACCCAGGCGTTCGGCGGGCTCTTCCACCAGGCCTGGGCCGCGGTGCTGGTGCCCGCCTTCCTGTTCGGTCTCGCCCACGGACTCGGCCAGAGCGTGCCGGTGTTCTTCGACCGCTTCGCCTTCGGGCTGGTCGCCGGGACGCTCGTCGTACTGACCGGCGGGCTGGAGGCGGGCATCGCCATGCACGTGCTCAACAACTGGCTCGCGTTCGGCCTCGCCCTCGCGTACGGCGACATGACCTCGACCCTCAACCCGACCGGCGGCAGCTGGTGGAGCATCCCGGTGACGCTGACCCAGTCGCTGGTCTACCTGTGGCTCGCCGTCGCGGTGGCGCGGCGGATGGGACTGCCCACCGTCACCAGCGGGCCGATTTTGGAGCCCCCGCGGCGCCGCGTGTAAGGTTTCCCGTCGGCCGCCGCCGGAGCTCTCGCAGCCCGGAAAGGCCGTCAACCATTGGGATATGGTGTAATTGGCAGCACGACTGATTCTGGTTCAGTTAGTCTAGGTTCGAGTCCTAGTATCCCAGCCACATCGGTCTCTACGGGCTCCACCGGCAGTCACGTCCCGGTCCTCAGGGCCGGGATTTTGTGCGCCCAGGGGCGTTCGCTAAAGTCTCTCCTCGCGTGTTCACGTGCTTGCCCCCGTTGTGTAGCGGCCTAGCACGCCGCCCTCTCAAGGCGGTAGCGCCGGTTCGAATCCGGTCGGGGGTACCACCCACCAGGCCCCGGAAGTCTCGGCTCCCGCCGAGGGCGCGACGAAAGGCCAGAGCCATCCTCCGCACACTGCTGTCGTCCACCGCCCTGCTGCTGCTGTCGACGTTCGCCACCGCACCCACGGTCGCGGCGCACCCTTCCGAGAGCCGGAGCGCCGGGCCGCGGGCCGACAAGCTCCTGGTCTTCGTGGTGGAGAACCACTCGCTCTCCCAGATGCGCCACCAGATGCCGTGGACGTCCCAGCTCGCCGACACGTACGGCTACGCGACCCGCTACCGCGCGATGACCCACCCGTCGCTGCCCAACTACCTCGCGATCGCCGGCGGCTCGACGTTCGGCATCAGGGACGACTACCCGCCGCCGGCACACCGGCTGACCGGCCACTCGGTCTTCGGCGTCGCCCGGAGGGCCGGGCTGTCGGCCCACGTGTACGCCGAGAGCATGCCCTCGAACTGCGCCCTCGCGTCGTCGGGCGTCTACGCGGTGCGGCACAACCCGTGGACGTACTTCTCGCACGAGCGTCATCGCTGCCGGGCCTCCGACACGTCTCTGGCGCGGTTCGGCCGCGACGTACGACGCGGTCGGCTGCCGCGCGCCGGGATGGTCGTCCCGAACCTGTGCCATGACGCCCACGACTGTCCTCTGGCCACCGCCGACGCGTGGCTGAAGGACGAGGTGGGGCGAGCCATGTCCGGGCCCGACTTCACCTCGGGTCGGCTGGCCATCGTGATCACGGCGGACGAGAGCGACGGCTCCTCGGGCAACCGGGTGCTCACCGTCGTCGTGCACCCGAGCGTGCAAGGCGTCGTCACTCACGCCCCGCTCACGCACCTGTCGCTGTGCCGCCTGTACACCCAGGTGCTCGGGCTGCCTCCGCTCCGCCACGCCCGGAAGGCCCACTCGATGACCAAGGCCTTCGGGCTGAAGATCCGGCACTGACCCACGACGGACGCACCTACGCGTCCGGCGTCGTCGAGGGTGTCCCTAGGATGGCTGCTCAACCGAGCCCACCCACCCCGAAAGGTGAACCCGTGTCCTCCACCGCGCTCGTCCCGTCGCTCGTCAGCCCTCGGAGCCGAGTCGTCGGTCTCGTCGCCGACGCGGTCCTCGTCGCGCTCGGGGTCACCCTCGTCGCGCTGTCCGCGCAGGTGTCGATCCCACTCCCGAACACGCCCGTCCCGCTCACCGGCCAGACCTTCGGCGTCCTGCTGGTGGGTGCGTCGTACGGCGCCGTGCGCGCCTTCGCGACGATGGCGGCGTACCTCGTGGTCGGCGGTGTCGGCTACGGCGTCTTCGCCGCGCACGCCTCCGGTTGGGGGGTCCTCAGGCTCTCGTCGGCGACGGGGGGCTACCTCGTCGGCATGCTCGTGGCCGCTGCGCTCGTAGGTGCGCTCGCCGACCGTGGGTGGGACCGCAAGGTCCCGTGGATGCTGGTGACGATGGTGATCGGCAACCTCGTCATCTATGCGTTCGGGTTCCTCTGGCTCCAGCACGCGACCGGCTTCAGCACGAGCGGGACCTGGCACGCCGGCGTCCGGCCGTTCCTGCCGGGTGACGCGATCAAGATCCTGCTGGCCACCGGCCTGCTCCCGGCGGCCTGGAAGCTGGTCGACGCCGTCCGCCGCTGACGCCGCGGCGCGTCGCCACCGTGTCCGATTCCCGCGAGAATGTGTCGGTGGCGTCGGACATGATGGGGGCATGAGCCTCGCCGCACGCCTGACGTCGTCGATGCATCTCGACCGGGAGTCCTGCTACCGGGCGGTCAAGAGCCGCGACCGGCGGTTCGACGGGGTCTTCTACATCGCGGTCCGCACGACCGGGATCTACTGCCGGCCCTCGTGCCCGGCCCGCACCCCGGCGTACGACCACGTCAGCTTCCATCCGACCGCGGCAGCCGCCCAGGCGGCCGGCTACCGCGCCTGCAAGCGGTGCCTGCCCGACGCGACGCCGGGCAGCCCCGACTGGGATGTCGCGGCCGACGTGGCCGGCCGGGCGATGCGGCTGATCGCCGACGGGGTCGTCGACCGCGAAGGCGTCGAGGGCGTGGCGGCCCGGATCGGGTACACCCCGCGGCACCTGACCCGGCTCCTGACCCAGGAGCTCGGTGCGGGGCCGCTCGCCCTGGCCCGAGCCAAGCGGGCCCAGACGGCGCGGGTGCTCCTCGAGACGACCGAGCTCGGCCACGCCGACGTGGCCTTCGCCGCCGGGTTCAGCAG
>JBAUWD010000074.1:0-3477 GCA_049583575.1 Nocardioides sp. | reverse complement strand
CGTCGACCCTCACGTCATCGGTCGCCTCGGCCGTCGGCTCGGCAGCGGGCGCCGCAGTCTCGGCCGGTGCCTTGGCGGCGGGCTTCGGCGCGGGAGCCGCCTTGGCCTGCTCGGCCTTCAGCCCCTCGCCGACCTCCTTGCGGAAGCGCATCTCCGCAGGCAGCTCGACAGTGGAGCTCGCCGACTTGACGAACTCCCCCATCTCCTTGAACTTCTCGAGAACGAACTTGCTCTCGACACCGAACTCCTTGGCGAGCTCGTGTACTCGGGTCTTGGCCACGTTTCTCCTTCTGGCCCAGGACCCGCTTCCCCGAAGGGGGTGGATCGTCAGGCCGCTGGTGGATGTTGCAAACTCATCGGGAGTTACTCATCGAGTGCTCATGAGCTGCTGCTCCAGTCCTCTTCAGTCGGTCTCGGTCATGTCGGTGAGTGAGGCGAGGTACGACGCCACCGGTGCGCTGTCCGGGCCGACGGTGGCCCCGAGGGCCCTGCCGAAGGCTCGACGGCGTACGGCGAGGTCGTAGCACACGGACGTGGGATGCAGGTGCGCCCCGCGTCCGGGCCGGGTGGCAGCCGGATCGGGCACCACGACCGGCCGGCCGTCGGAGCCCGAGCCTGCGGTCACCCGCACCAACTCGCTCTTCGCGGCCCGCTCGCGGCACCCGATGCACGTCCGGACCGGACCCGGAGGAACCGTGGAGACATGGGAGACCGTTGTGCGAGCCACTGTGCTCAACCCTACCGCGAAGGAGGCCTATTCCCCGAACCCGGCCCCGTCAGGCGAGCATCCAGTCCACCGCGGCGGCCGCATGGAGCGCCGCGGTGTCGAACGTCGGGACGGTCGTGTCCCCGGCGCCGACCAGGAGGCCGATCTCGGTACAGCCGAGGATCATCCCCTCGGCTCCGCGGTCGACCAGCGCCGCCATCACCTCGCGGTAGCGCCGACGGGAGCTGTCGCGCACGACGTCGCGCACCAGCTCCTCGTAGATGATCCGGTGCACGTCGGCGCGATCGTCGGCCTCGGGCACGATCGCCTCCACGCCGTGCCGAGCGAGCCGGTCGACGTAGAAGGACTCCTCCATCGTGAACGCCGTGGCGAGCAGGCCGACACGGCTCAGTCCCGCGCGGGTCACGGCCTCGGCCGTGCCGTCGGCGATGTGGAGCAGCGGGAGTCCGGCGGCGCTCTCGAGGCGATCTGCGACCTTGTGCATCGTGTTGGTGGCCAGCAGCAGACCCTCGGCGCCGGCCACCGCGAGTCCTCGCGCGGCCGCGCCGAGGATGTCGGCGGTGGCGTCCCAGTCGCCCGCGTGCTGGAGCGAGGCGATCTCGTCGAAGTCGACGCTGTGCACGACCACGCGCGCGGAGTGCAGGCCGCCGAGCCGGTCGGCGATCCCGGTGTTGAGCAGCCGGTAGTAGGTCTCGGTGCTGGTCCAGCTCATGCCACCGAGCACGCCCAGGAGCCTCACGGCACGATGTCCTCTGGCATCACGCTCATCTGGTTTCGACGCGCTCGTTCGACTTCGTTCCTCGGTCGCATCACTTGCTCGACCTGGCCGGACCCACGCCGGACCTTCGCAGGCTCACGTCTGACTGTCCGTCTCATCCTCGTCCGACCGGATGTCGATCCGCCAGCCCGTCAGCCGGGCGGCCAGGCGAGCGTTCTGCCCCTCCTTGCCGATGGCGAGCGACAGCTGGAAGTCGGGCACGATCACCCGGGCGGACCTGGCCTCCGCGTCGACCACCTCGACCCGCGTGACCCGCGCCGGAGACAGAGCGTGCGCGACCAGCTCGGCCGGATCATCCGACCAGTCCACGATGTCGATCTTCTCGCCGTGGAGCTCGGACATCACGTTGCGGACCCGCTGGCCCATCGGGCCGATGCACGAGCCCTTGGCGTTGACGCCCGGGGCATCGGACCTCACCGCGATCTTCGTGCGATGGCCGGCCTCGCGGGCGATCGCGGCGATCTCGACGGTGCCGTCGGCGACCTCGGGGACCTCCAGGGCGAAGAGCTTCTTGACGAGGTTGGGGTGGGACCGCGACAGCGTGATCTGCGGCCCGCGCATGCCCTTGCGCACCGAGATCACCAGGCACTTGATCCGCTCGCCGTGCTGGTAGCGCTCACCGGGCACCCGCTCCCCGAGCGGCAGGAGCGCCTCCAGCTTGCCGAGGTCGACCATCACGTCGTCCGGGTTGCGACCCTGCTGGATGACGCCGGAGACCAGGTCGCCCTCCTTGCCGGAGAACTCGCCGAACCGCAGGTCGTCCTCGGCGTCGCGCAGCCGTTGCAGCATGATCTGCTTCGCGGTCGTGGCCGCGATCCGGCCGAAGCCGTCGGGAGTGTCGTCGTACTCCCCGATCTTGTTGCCCTCGTCGTCGAGCTCGGCGGCGAAGACCGTGACATGGCCGCTGCGCCGGTCGAGCTCGACGCGTGCCTCCTCCACCGCGCCGGGGGTCTTGTGGTACGCCGTCAGCAGGGCCTGCTCGATGGCCTCGACGAGGACCGCGAAGGAGATCTCCTTCTCGCGCTCGAGCATGCGAAGGACGCTCAGGTCGATGTCCATCAGGCCTCCTTGGTCGCCGGCCGGTTGAACTCGACCTGGACGTGGGCCTTCGCGACGTCGTCGAAGCTGAGCCGCTGCGTGGCCCCGGCGACGTCGAGGGTCGCGCCCCTCTCGTCGCTGTCGGCGACCCGCCCGGTCAGCTGGGCACCGTCGCGCAGCGAGACCTTGACCAGCCGGTCTCGGTTGCGCCGCCAGTGCCGCGGCTCGGTGAGCGGCCGGTCGACGCCACGCGAGGTGACCTCCAACGTGTAGGCCATCTCCGGCATCAGGTGGCCGTCGTCCAGCCGGGTCGACACGGCCCGCGTGGCCTCGGCGATGTCGTCGAGCGTGACCCCGCCGTCCTTGTCGACGGCGACCCGCAGCACCCGCCGCTTCCCGGCCGGAGTGAGCTCCACGGCCTCGAGATCGAGACCCAGCGCGGCCAGCCGGTCACGGAGCGCGTCGGCGATCCGGGAGCTGTCCGGACTGACCTGGCTCACGACGCGACCTCCTGTGCTGTTGTCGTCTCTCACGATAGCGGGTGGCGGCGGGTCTGCCGCGGCAGCGGCCACGACGTCGGCGGAGCGCCACGGGGTACGGCGATAGGGTCGCCAGGGTGTCGCTCTCCCCGCTCTCGCGCCGCGGGCTGCTGCGCTGCGCGGGTGTCGTCGGTGTGGCCGGAGCCGCGGCCACGCTCTCGTCCTGTCGGTTCGACCCACCCTCCGCCGAGGGCCCGGCGTCGCCTCCGCCCGACCCGGACCAGAAGGTCGTGGAGGCCGCGCGGGCCGAGCTGGCCGACCTGGTCTCGCGGCTGTCCGCGACGAGCGGCGCGTCCGGGCTCGTGGCGTGCCACCTCACCCAGCTGGCGGCTCTCGGCGGTGGGCCCCCGCTGGTGACGCGTCGCAGCCGGCCGTTCTCGCGCGCGCAGGCCGTC